>CAXYUU010000117.1:0-8881 GCA_964292015.1 uncultured Acetobacteroides sp. | reverse complement strand
CGAAGCGATTCGTGTTTGATACTAGACGTAATCCACTGCTCAAACTCATCGAGAACTTCGTAGAGCATAGGTGCTACCTCCAACTCCTCCAATGTAAGCTGGTGAATTTTCTGTGATGAAATCGAGAAACTTTCCCTGTTTTCGGGATACACGTTGGAAATGAAGGTGCTAATTAGATTCCAATCCTTATCGTATAGTCCAGCACCCACTTGAATGATCTCATGCCATCCGGGTTCAATCCCAATTAACTTTAAATCCAATACTAGGTTCGCCATATTTAAAATGCAATCCCCAAAATTATCAATTCAATTGAATAATTAACATTTTTAGGATAAAAAAAAGACCACCCTATGGATGGTCTTCAATTTTTTCGAACGTAACCTATTCAGGTTTACGCACATTCTTTGCGACATCTTGTCCGTGAATGTTTTGTTCAATGGTAAACTCTACTGGATCACCAGGCATTAAATCGTTGAAGTCAATGTCTTGAAGATCTAGGTAGTGGAAGAATAGGTTGTTGTTTGGATGTTTGATAAATCCATAACCATTCTTAAGGCTTAGTATTTCACCTTCTTGATACTCTTCAGTTGCAATGGATTTTGACTTTGGAGTAGCGGTAATGTTTGTAGCAATTACAGGTTTTGAAGTGCTTTCGTTGCTAACAAATAAGTTGTCTACAATGTCAGATTCTTCATCGTTATTGTCGATTTCGGAATGCATTGGAACAGGGTAGCTAACCTCTTCGAGTAAATCTTGCGAAGTTTTAGTTACGACTTTTTGTCCTTCGTCGTTGGTATATTCGAATTCCCAACCAAGAACCATTACACGTGTACCAAGCGTGTTGAGCTTACGTACCAAAGGTACATAGTCGCCGTTTGAAGCAATAAGTACAACAACATCGAATTTTTTGTAAATGGCAAGTTCAAATGCTTCGAGAGCTAACCAAACATCAATACCTCTTTCTTCCTTCTTACCAAAGTTGTTTTTGAAAGGAAGGTAATGGGTAATAACACCTTCAGACATTAAGATGTCGTCGAATACGCGATCATAGTAAAGCTGATTGCCACGTTGGCTAGCATCTTGAGCGCTATACCTGCATCTGAAATAGTGTGCATCGGCAATTTTGCAAAGCTTAGTGTCTACGTTTTCTTCTTTTGCTACTAAGTTACGAATGTAGTAGTGAAGTCCAGAGATGCTCAAGCGTCTTTTACGTGGGTGTACGTAGTTGTAATAGTTGCTTACTTGTAGAAAATAATTACCATCGTAAAAAACACCGATTCTCTTTAGAGAAGTGGCACATCCATTGTTCATAATTGTACTGTTATTAATTTACTATAAAATTTATGTATACAGAGCATGTTAATACACTTCTCTGTTGCATATTAGGGCAGTTTAGTATTTGAATTAAATCGTTAGTAAAATTACTATCAATTTTTAAAAAAAACATTATGTTTTAGATGAAAATTGAAAATAGTACGGTAAAATTACTATTTAAGAACATTTTTACTAATGTAAAGTTTAAATATCGAGCAACATTCTTTCCAAATTGTTCGATCCAAAGAGTATTTGTGTTGGATTCTCTAGCATTTGTTTAAGCTTTACTAAAAATCCGACAGAGTCTTTCCCGTCAATAATGCGGTGGTCGTACGATAGCGCAATGTACATCATTGGACGGATTTCTACCTTGCCATCTACTGCTACCGGGCGGTCGATTATGTTGTGCATACCCAGTATACCCGATTGTGGCGGGTTTATAATTGGGGTCGACATCATCGAACCGAATACGCCTCCGTTGGTAATGGTAAATGTACCCCCGGTCATATCGTCGAGAGAGAGGCGACCGTTTCTACCCTTGGTGGCCAACTCCTGAATTTTTTGTTCTATTCCGGCAAGTGAGAGGTTTTGAGCATCTCTAACTATAGGAACCATTAATCCCTTGGGTGTTTGTACGGCAATCGAAATGTCGTAGTAGGTTGGCGTAACAATTTCGTCGCCGTCGATCATGGAGTTTACTGATGGATGCTGCTTTAGCGCCTCTACCGTTGCCTTGGTGAAGAATGACATGATGCCGAGCTTTACTCCAAACTTTTCGGTGAATTCTTTCTGGTACTTCTTTCGGAGCTCCATTACCGCAGTCATATCTACCTCGTTAAAGGTAGTTAGCATGGCTGTTTCGTTCTTTACCGATACGAGTCGTTGGGCTAGCTTCTTGCGAAGCTGGCTCATCTTTGTCCGCTCGTCGGAGCGAAGGGGGGCTGTTGCTGATTGGGGGGCACTTATGGACGCTTCGACATCTGAAGAAGATATGCGATGCAGTCCGTTTATAATGTCGTCGATGGAGAGATGGTGCTCCTCCATTATCTTTTTAGCAACTGGAGAGACTTTTACCTTGTCGTACCTCTCATCTGTTTTGGTATCTGCCTGAGGTGCTGGTTTGGGTTCCATCCTTTCTTCTTTTGGAGACGATGATGGAATGGGGGCCGCTTTTGGTTCTACCATTACTGGTGTGGTTGCCGGTTTTTGGCCAGTTCCTTGGGTATCGATGGTACAGGCAACGCTACCAACCTTTACCGAGGTGTGCTCCATTGCGACTATCTTAATTGTGCCACTTTCGGAGGCTACCAGCATAAGCGTAGCCTTTTCCGATTCTATTTCGGCGATGTCCTGATCCTTCTCAACAAACGAGCCATCTTCTACAAGCCAGCTGGCAATTTCGACTTCGGAGATAGACTCTCCTGGGCTTGGTATTGCTATATCTACTATCATTCTATTCGGTTTTGGATTGGTTAAAATATCTATGTTCGGGCTTGTGGTCGGCTTTTTTCTTGCCGGTCTCGCACTGTAATCCGCAGTACTTATTGTGTAATTCGCAGGTGCAGTGGCGGAAAATCTTCCCGATTATCTCCTCCTGTTGGAGATGGTCCAGCTTGCTAAGTCCTACGGCTGGCCTGCCACTTTCCTGACGAGCCACCACCTCGATAGGTACAATCATCTTCATCTTTTGTTCGATGAAACGCCATGCACCCATGTTTTCGGGTTCTTCCTGTATCCAAATCCACTTAATGGCATTTTTATACTTGCCGACAATGGCTTTTACCTGGGTTTCGGGGAAGGGGTACAGCTGCTCTACGCGAACTAAGGCTAAATCGGTGGCGTTGTACAGCTCCTTTTTGTCGAGCAGGTCGTAGTATATTTTACCGGTGCAGAATACCACCCTAAGCACTTCAGCAGGAATGGTGTTGCTATCGTCGATAGTTTCTTGGAAGCCACCTTGGGTAACATCGTCGATGGAGGATACGCATTTGGCATTACGCAGCATGCTTTTGGGGGTAAATACTACCAGTGGAAGCTTGTTGGTGCGCTTTACCTGTCGGCGGAGCAGGTGAAACATGTTGGACGGCGTTGTTGGGTAGGCGACCTGCATGTTGAGGTTGGCCGATAGGGTTAGGAAGCGTTCTATTCGTGCGCTTGAGTGCTCGGGTCCCTGACCTTCGTATCCATGGGGTAGGAGTAGGGTTAGCCCGCTCATCAACCCCCACTTATCTTCGGCCGAGCTGATGTACTGGTCGATCATTGCCTGGGCAACGTTGTGGAAGTCGCCAAACTGAGCTTCCCAAACGGTAAGCCCGGTAGGGTTGGTAAGGCTGTAGCCATACTCGAACGCCATTACGGCATACTCCGAAAGGATGGAGTTGTATATGACGACAGGTGCCTGGCTGTCGCTGATGTGCTGGTAGGGATAGTAGTGCTCGTCGGAATCTTCGACGGTGTAAACGGCGTGGCGGTGCGAGAAGGTGCCCCGCTCGCTGTCCTGCCCGCTAATGCGAACCCTATGACCCTCGTTGGCCAGCGAGGCTAGTGCGAGCTGTTCGCCCAAAGCCCAGTCGATTTGGTTATTGCCAACCAGCTTCATCCGCTCGTCGAGCAGCTTTCTGAGCTTGCTCAGGAAGGGCTTGTCGGTTGGTAGCGTGTTTATTTTAGTGGCGAGCGTCTTGATCTCATTTAGGCTTACCTCGGTTACTGGCGATTTCTCAAAATCTTCGAGCTTGGAGTGTGAAGCCCCTTTCCAGAAGGTGGGCAGGAATGGGATTACCTCTACCGCTTCGACCTGCTTGGCCTCCTCGAGCTTGCTGTCGAGAAGGGCGTTGTACTTATCCTGCTTTTGCTTCTGCTTTTCGGCGGTAAGCAGTCCGCTTTCGATAAGGACATCGCCGTAGATATCGCGAGGGTTTTTGTGCGCCGCAATGATTTTGTACAGCGTGGGCTGGGTAAAGCGAGGCTCGTCGCCCTCGTTGTGCCCATACTTGCGGTAGCAAAGGATATCAATATAAATATCGGTGTGGAACTGCTGGCGGAACTCCATTGCCAGCTCCACTGTGTGGGTAATGGCTTCGATGTCGTCGCCGTTTACGTGGAATACGGGCGATTGGGTAACCTTGGCCACGTCGGTGCAGTAGCTGCTCGAGCGGGCTTCGAGGTAGTTGGTGGTAAAGCCTACCTGGTTGTTTATTACCAGGTGGATGGTGCCGCCCGTCATGTAGGCCTTCTGCTGCGACATCTGGGTGGTTTCGTACACGATACCCTGAGCCGCAATTGCCGCATCGCCATGGATAACGATGGTGGCCGCCTTTTTATGGTCGCCGTTGTACACCCTGTCGATAAGCCCGCGGGTGATGCCTTCGGCTACGGGGCCAACGGTTTCGAGGTGCGATGGGTTGGGTACCAGGTTGAGGCGAACCTTACGGCAGCTTTCGGTAAACACCTCGTTGGTGTAGCCCAGGTGGTACTTTACATCGCCAAGGGCAACGCCTTGGGTGTACTTTTCGCCCATAAACTCGCTAAAGATATTTTTGGCATCCTTTTTAAGGATGTTGGCCAGCACGTTTAAACGACCACGGTGGGCCATTCCAATAACGAACTCCTCGATACCGATATCGGCACCTTTGGTAATGGCGGCGTCGAGTAGCGGGATGAGGGCATCGCCCCCTTCGAGCGAGAGGCGCTTCTGGCCAACAAACTTGCGGTGGATGTACTGCTCGAATCCTACGGCCTTTACCAGATTGTCGTAGAATCGGATCTTATGCTCGGGTGCAAAGGTTGTGCTGTTTTGGGTGCTCTCCATGCGGCTACGGAGCCACTCCACCATCTCGGTATTGCGGATGTAGGTGTACTCTACGCCGATGGATTGGCAGTAGGTGTTTTGCAGGTGCGCTACAATATCCTTTAGGGTGGCTGCGCCTAGTCCGATGCTCTTGCCCGCACTGAATGTGGTGGTGAGGTCGGACTGCTCTAACCCGTAGTTTTGGATGTCGAGGGTGGGGGTGTAGCTGCGCCGCGACCGAACGGGGTTGGTGCGGGTAAACAGGTGGCCGCGCTTGCGGTAGTCGTCGATGAGCTGCAGCACCTTGTACTCCTTGTCGAAGTTGAGCGTGTCGGGGGTGGCGGTTGAATAGCTGGCCTTGGCAAAGTCGAATCCTTTGAAAAAGTCGCGCCAGCTGGGATCAACACTAGCCGGGTTGATGAGGTACGACTGGTAGAGCTCGTCGAGTGCCGCAATTTCGAGCTGCCCAAGAAATGAGAATTTATCCATAGCTTAGCGGTTATCGGTTTGGGATGGGCTGTCGATTTCGCATTTGACGTCGAACAGGCATCGTTCTTTAACTATATGAATGACATGTTTGGGCACCATCTCTTCCCATTGGGGATCGCCCTGGTGCATTAGGCGTAGCACCTCGTTGGAGGTGATGTTTAACCACTCCTTTCGGGCGGTTCGAATATCTATAAACTTACGGGTATTTTTGAGATAATCGTACAGGCACTGTATCTCGGGAGCTAGCTTGATGCTTTGGGAGTGTACGAGCTCGCCGGTTTGGGCATCGAGCATCGGGTAGATGTAGAACTTCATATTTTTGGGGAAGAGCATCCCGAAGGCTTCGAGTATGCCTCCTCGTAAATCTTTATAGTACACCGGATCGAGCACCTTTTCGAAGGTGGGTAGCCCGATTACGATGCGCAGCTTTTTGAGCCTAAAGCGGCCAAAGTAGTCGACCAGCTTGTAGTACTCCCTGAAGTTGGAGATCATCACGTTTTGGCCCATGTGGTTGAGCAGGTCGACGCGGTCGAGGAAGTCGCGCTCGTGAAACTCGCCTTCGGAGATGAGGTTGTTGAGGGTGATTTCGCAAAGCGAGAGGGTGCTGTCGCGCGAGTAGTCTTCATCCTCCTTAAAAATGGCGTAGCTGGTTTTGAGCATATCGACCCCCACGTAGGTGATGGGGCGGAAGCTGCCCCTAAAGGCCAGCACGTTTTTGCGGTAGAGCATATCGGCGGGCTGCTGCACGTTGCCGTTATGGTCGAAGATGACGGCGGGGGTCATGCCATTTTTGACGAGCTGCACCCCCAGCAGGCGGTTGTCGAGCCATTCGAGGTCGGGGCCGGCCATTCGGGCCATGGTTACCTCCACGCGGTCGGTGTCGAGGTTGTCGAGCAGCGACTGCAGGAAGGTGTTGGGGGTGGAGGTGTGGTTGAAGCAGGCCCAGATGAGGTTTACCCCCAGGGTGCCGAGGGTTTTGTGCTGCATCAGCGCATCGTTCTCCTTAAGGCGCACGTGGATGAGCACCTCGTTGGGCTCTCCGGGCTTGGTGAGCTCGAATCGAACGCCCAACCAGCCGTTGCCCTGGTTATCCTTTTTGTAGCTGATGGTTTCGACGGTGTTGGCAAAGACAAAGAAGCGCTGGTTTTCCTTGCGCTTTTCGCTTAGGACGTTGAGCAGCTCGTCGTACTCGTGGGCGAGCATCTTTTTTAGGCGCGACTCCGATACGTAGCGCTCGTTACCCTTGCTGTCGTAGTAGTAGTCGGAGAAGTTTTTGTCGTAGGCCGAAACGGTTTTGGCTATGGTGCCCGAGGCTCCTCCCGCCTGAAAGAAGACGCGGGCCACCTCCTGTCCGCCACCTATTTCGGCAAAGGTGCCGTAGCGGGTGGCGTCGAGATTTATGATTAACGATTTCTGCTTGGTGCTTAGTATTTCGCGTTCCATGTGAACCGGGTATTCGTTTTGTACTGTCTGTGCTGTGAAGGTAACATCTTTTAAAAGGTATTGTTTAGCTGTTTCAGCTGTAAGTTAACTTTTATTGCTGCCAGGCGTTGGTCCTGTTGTTTTTGTTAGGGGGGATGCGGTTGGCAGGGCTTCGGGAGACAGTTTTGGTTGAGCATTATACGCTTCTCCCTAGGTGGAAAACCCTATTTTTTCAGTATGCTTGCATGACCTCATGCTAGCACTACTTGAGAGATTTTGGTGCTTGCATGACCTCATGTTTTGCCCAAAAATGTTTTTTTAGTGCTTGCATGTGGTCATGCAATCATCATTTTAACCCAAAAAGTGCCTGCATGACCTCATGCAGGCATTTCCGCGAACAAAATAGCCCTTGCATGACCTCATGCAAGCACCAACGGCTTGTAAAATGGCTCTGCAGGTGGTTGTGTTGGGGGAGTGGTGTGCTTGACCAATGGAGTACACCTTCGACTTTACTAATTCTGCGACGCTAATGGTTAAAAACAATCAGCCCCGTAAAACAAATCGTTTTACGGGGCTGAATTCAATAAGAGGTGTCTTTTAGTTATTGGCTAAAATAACTTCTTTATCTACCGCCTTGCCGGCAGTGTTGTAGGCGGTTAGCTCGTTGCCCTTGATAGACATTAAGCGATGAGTTTGTCCTTTTTCAGTAATATACCAGCTCTGATCTTGGTTGTTAAAATCTAGAGTAGCCTCAACCTTATTATTATGAGAAATTACAGCATGGTTGTTGTTAAGCACCAGCTTAACGTTTTTGCCATTATACTTAAAGTTGTTTTCGCCTGAGCAAAGCGCTACTGGATTGCTGCCAGTCCAAAATTCAACGGCATTAAGAAAGATACCGTCAATAAATGTAGCAACACCGTATACGGGAATTAGGTTTAACCCTAAGAATACTGCTTCCTTAACATACTTATTACCAAATTTTCCATTCCAGTTGTAAACCTTTTTGGTTAATCCAAATGATCCGTAGCAACCCGAAAGAAGAATCGATAGGCCTACAATTGCAATACTAAATCTCAATAATCTTACTTTATTCATTTCTTGAATTTTAAAATACGTGCAAATGTACCTAAACTATGCCACCATTCTGAGGTAAAACCAGGGGTAGGGCAGGGTAGAAAGGTAATAGGCTTGGTGTAAGGTGAGTTATGGGTGTTGTTTTACCACTTTTAATGGTGTGTACCTTTTTGATGTGGTTTTGCATTCCATTTTTTACCGATGGCTTTAGTCCGTATGGTCCATACATTTTTATCGTATAGGGTTTAGGAATAGTGTGGTGGGGGGATGTTCCCTGTATTTATAATATGGAAGATGAGTACTTCTCGGCAGAACGGAGGGTTATGCTTTACGATACTGTAGGAAATTCAACCCCTTCGGGGTTGGGAATAGCTGGGTAGCTTGCTTCCACGGGCTTTAGCCCGTGGTTATTCAAATGATGCTACTTCGTAGCATTTGGGGCTTTTATGGGGTAGATAAAACAGCCTTTGCTACACGCACGAAGATGCTTTTGCAGAAGGTGCGCGGTTCAATGCAATAGCCCTAAAGAGGGGCGGCTACGGGCTTATGTTGTGTTGGTGGAGCGTATTTGTCCTTACAGATCTGCGATGCAGGAGCGGCCTATACAAGACGGATGAGGCCAACGGTTGGCTACTCCACCTTTTCTATCTTGGTGTTGATGCGCTTTAGCGCCTCGGAGAGCTTCTCCTCGGGTACAATGTAGTTGAATTCGCCCCAGAAGTCGGGGTCGTAGCGGTAGGGGACGTCGAGGAAGACAACCTGCGGGAGGATGGTTTCGTGGCGGTCGAACTT
>CAXYUU010000116.1:0-8899 GCA_964292015.1 uncultured Acetobacteroides sp. | reverse complement strand
AAGAGTACCCCTATGCCGGCATGTACAACCTTCGTCTTGCTTCGTCGTGCCTTGGTACAATCGAGCACATCAACGAATACCTATACGCTGAGGTTGAAACGGATAACCGCAAGTCGGGACAAAAAATGTTCGACTACGTAGACCCAAAAAACCGTGGCGTACAAATTGATATGGAAAAGGCTTGCACAGCCCATTTGAAGAGAATTGGTGCCTACCTAAAGCCTACCTTCACCCCTATCGAGTTTGGTGCTGTAGACTTCCCAGTGGAAGCTTCGGTAATCATCCCCGTTTACAACCGTATTAAAACGGTAAAGGATGCCATCCAGTCGGTATTGATGCAGAAGACCACCTTTAAGTTCAACCTGATTATTATCGATAACTACTCAACCGACGGTACCACCGAGGCGATTGCCTCCTTTAACGATCCTCGCTTGATTCACGTTATCCCAAATAGAAAAGACCTTGGTATTGGCGGATGCTGGAATGCAGGCGTTCATCATGCCGAGTGCGGAAAGTTTGCCGTACAGCTCGATAGCGACGACGTTTACTCGTCGGACAGCTCGCTTCAGACCATGGTTAACGCCTTCTACGAGCAAAACTGCTCGATGGTGGTAGGAACCTACATGATGACCAACTTCGACATGGAGATGATTGCACCAGGCATTATCGACCACAAGGAGTGGACCCCCGAGAATGGCCGCAACAACGCCCTTCGTATTAACGGACTAGGCGCACCACGTGCATTCTACACCCCCATGCTTCGCGACATTAAGGTGCCCAACACCAGCTACGGTGAGGACTACGCGCTTGGCCTGTACTTCTCGCGCCACTTCCAAATTGGTCGTGTGTACGAGGTGGTGTACAACTGTCGCCGTTGGGACGAAAACTCGGATGCTTCGCTTGATGTAGTAAAAATGAATGGCCACAACCTGTACAAGGATCGTATCCGTACATGGGAAATTCAGGCTCGCAAACAGCTAAACAGCCAGAAGTAATGAACAGCGCAGTTAAAACGCTACTACAAGAGCAGCTACAGGAGTGGGATTTGGCCGCCGGTAACTATGCAGCCCTAGAGACTGTAGAGGTAAAGGAGACTATGGTGGATGGCTATACTTTTAAAGTGCAGTTTAACCCCAAGCGCATTCTTTCGTCGGCAGCCAAGGTCGATCCCAAGAGCATCCAGGAGCGCAAGTGCTTTTTATGCCTTGCGCATCTTCCTGCGGTGCAACGTGGGATACCCTATACAGCACCAAGCGGAAACGGTTACACCATACTGTGCAACCCGTTTCCCATTTTCAAGCAGCACCTCACCATTCCGGCAGTAGGGCACATCGACCAGCGCATTGCCGGTAAGATGGGCGACATGCTGGCGCTGGCCGAAAGCCTAACCGACTACCTGCTATTTTACAACGGACCACAGTGCGGTGCTCCGGCCCCCGATCACTTCCACTTCCAAGCAGCCACCAAGGGGTTTCTTCCTATCGAGACTGCCACCGAGGAGATACTCGCAAGCCATGGTGCCGAAGTTGGCAACGGGATATACACGTTGACCAGCTCGCCAGTACATACCATTGTATACAAATCGGCCAATGCCGCCGCTATCGAGGAGTGGTTTGAACGCTTCTTCGAACGATTCCAGCAGGTAGCCCCATCGGAAGTTGAACCGATGGTAAACATCCTCTGCTGGAAAACGGGTGGCAGCTTCTACCTGGTGGTTTATCCACGTAAGGCCCATCGCCCAACCCAATTCTTTGCCCAAGGCGATGCCAACATTCTTATTAGCCCCGCATCAATCGACCTGGGAGGCGTATTCATCACCCCACAGGAAAAGGATTTTGCCAAGCTTACCGGTGATGATATTAAGGATATTCTTCAGCAAATATCGGTGACACCCGATACTTTTAACAAGCTAATCCAATGAAACGAGCACTACTAGGATTCACCAATGCGGACAAAATCCTGCTATGCGAGTTACATGCGACCAGTAAAAAAAATATTTACGCATGAAAAGCCCTGAAATAACCGTAGGGATAATGTTTCAACCCTCCATCGAGTTCGTTCTCGATGGAGCGTTTGCATTTGGAGGTAAAGAGTACAGCGGATCGTACCAGGTGACATTCCAAGAAGGCAAGATTGCCTTTGAGGGTGCGCTTTACGACAAGCTGACCTTAGATGCGGCCAACAACCAATCGACCTTCCTGCTAAAAGATGTTGTTATTGGTATTGGCTTCCACTGGGAGCGTAAGGAGGACCAGCGATTTGAGGGTAACCTCGACTTCATAGTGGAAGATGGAAAGCTCACTGCAATTAACCGCGTATCCGTAGAGAGATATCTGGTTAGCGTTATCTCGTCGGAGATGAGCGCCACCAGCTCGCTGGAGCTGCTTAAGGCTCATGCCGTAATATCGCGCAGCTGGATGCTTTCGCAGATACAGAAGCGTACCGCGCTTGAAAAGGCTCCCGAATCGTACATCAGCGACGTTCGTAACAACGAGGAGTGGATTAAGTGGTGGGACCGCGAAGACCACACCAACTTCGACGTATGCGCCGACGACCATTGCCAGCGCTACCAAGGAATCACCCGCGCCAGCCAATCGCTCGAAATGGTGGAGAAGGCTATTGCCCAAACCTTCGGCGAGATGCTCATGAACGGCGAGCTGATCTGCGACGCCCGCTTCTCGAAGTGCTGTGGTGGAGCGGTAGAGGAGTTCGACAAGTGCTGGGAGCCGGTAAAGCATCCCTACCTGGTTAAGCTGTACGACAACCCCGAGGGTGTACTCCCCGACTTAACCGTCGAAGAGAATGCCCAAAAGTGGATTAGAACCTCCCCTGCAGCATTCTGCAACACCACCGACACCACGGTGCTATCGCAGGTGCTAAACAACTACGACCAGGAGACCACCAACTTCTACCGCTGGACGGTTAAATTCGACACCCAGCAAATGGGCGAGCTGGTTAACCGCCGAATTGGGGTAGACTTTGGCACCATTCAGGAGCTTATTCCTATCGAGCGGGGCACATCGGGCCGCATCATCCGCCTAAAGGTGGTTGGTTCGAAACAAACGCTCACACTTGGTAAAGAGCTGCTCATCCGAAAAGCCTTTTCAGAATCACACCTATACAGCTCAGCCTTTGTAATCGACAAAACCGAACACGGTTTTACCTTTACCGGTGCCGGGTGGGGACACGGAGTTGGACTATGCCAAATTGGAGCAGCTGTAATGGCGCACAACGGGTACCCCTACCATGCCATACTTAACCACTACTTTCCAACTGCAACAATCGAAAAGAAATACTAACCGCCATGCACACTAACAAGCCCGACCCAAAGGTCGTAAAGGAAGCTGTTAATAAGAGAAACCCCTGGTCGTGGATTCCCACACTCTACTTTGCCGAAGGCCTCCCCTACGTTGCCGTAATGACCATTGCCGTGATTATGTACAAGCGAATGGGGCTATCCAACTCCGACATCGCGCTCTACACATCATGGCTCTACCTTCCTTGGGTAATCAAACCCCTATGGAGCCCATTTGTGGATATCGTTAAAACCAAGCGGTGGTGGATCATTATCATGCAGGGCTTTGTTGCGGCCGCCTTTGCCAGCATTGCCTTCTTTATTCCGGCAAGCAACTTTGTACAAATGACGCTGGCCTTCTTCTGGCTGCTGGCCTTCTCGTCGGCAACCCACGATATTGCGGCAGACGGATTCTACATGCTTGCCCTAAAAACTGGCCAGCAGTCGTTCTTTGTAGGCATCCGCAACACCTTTTACCGACTGGCCAACATCACAGGACAGGGATTGCTGGTTATGTTTGCCGGTGCGCTCGAAAATGGCACCATCCACCCTACCACCAAAGGAAACATCCCTGCGGCATGGAGCATTACCTTTTACCTGCTGGCAGCTATATTCTTAGCGCTTACCATTTACCACTTCTTCCGACTTCCAAAGCCTAAAACCGATAGCGAAGACACGGAGAGCGCCGTATCGATAAAATCGCCATTTACCGAGTTTGGCCTAACATTCGTCACCTTCTTCCAGAAGAAAAACATCGGGCTCATCCTCTTCTTTCTGCTATCGTACAGGCTTGGTGAGGCTCAACTGGTAAAGCTGGCATCCCCATTCCTTTTAGACGATACCGGTATGGGCGGCCTCGGTCTCTCCACCTCGGAGGTTGGTCTCGCCTATGGCACCATTGGTGTTGCGGCACTGCTGGTAGGTGGTATACTTGGAGGAATGATAATCAGCAAGTACGGATTTAAAAGATGGATTATTCCCATGGCGCTATCCATTCACATTCCCAACCTGCTATTCGTTTTCCTAGCCACTACCCAAATTCAATCGGTACCGGTAATTATTGGAGCCGTTGCGCTCGAGCAGCTGGGCTACGGATTCGGATTTACCGCCTACATGATTTACATGCTCTACGTGGCCGATGGTAAGCATAAAACGGCACACTACGCCATTGCATCGGGCTTTATGGCACTCGGCATGATGCTTCCGGGCATGACCGCTGGTATGATTCAGGAGGCAGTTGGCTACACCCACTTCTTCTGGTGGGTTTGTGTATGTACACTCCCTGGCATCTACGCCGCCTACCTGGTGATGCGTAAGATGGAGCCTGAATTTGGAAAGAAATGATACATGAGATGTTAGATATGAGACTTTAGATATTAGACATTCTGTCTAACATCTAAAATCTAACGTCTCACATCTCATATCTAAAAAGCAATTCGATGAAAAAAATAAGTCTTTTCATACTTACTATTTTCGTAACCACCTCGGTATGGGCTACTGTTAAGCCGGGTATAGAGGTGCTACGCGATAGAGGATTCGACGCCCTGAAGGGTAAACGAATTGGCCTAATTACCAACCCAACCGGAATCGACCGGTCGTACAACAGCACCATCGACATTCTAAAGGCGGCAAAAGATGTGAAGCTGGTTGCCCTGTTCTCGCCCGAGCACGGGGTGCGGGGCGATGTGTACGCGGGCGATAAGGTGGAAACCTACACCGACCCAAAGACCGGCGTGATCGTTTACTCTATTTACGGCAAGAGCCAACGCCCTACCAAGGAGATGCTCGACGGGATAGATGCCATTGTGTACGACATCCAGGATATTGGAAGCCGCTCGTACACCTTCATCAGCACCATGGGCATTGTTATGGAGGAGGCCGCAAAGTACGGTAAGGAGTTTATCGTGCTCGACCGCCCAAACCCTGTTGGAGGGAATAAGGTGGAGGGTTGCCTGGTTGAAGACGGGTTCTACTCGTTCGTAAGCCAGTTTCATATCCCCTACGTGTACGGCTTAACCCCCGGAGAGGTAGCCCTGATGCTTAATGGCGAGGGGATGCTTAAGGGAAAGTGTAAGCTTACCGTTATCCCCATGAAGGGATGGAAGCGCTCGATGACCTACGCGCAAACCGGACTCGACTGGGTTGCCCCATCGCCACACATCCCCAACGCCAATGCGGCCCTATACTATGCCACAACGGGCATCTTGGGCGAGCTAGGCGTGGTGTCGATTGGCGTTGGATACACCATGCCGTTTCAGCTGGTGGCTACCGATTCGGTATCGGCCAACCAGCTTGCCGATAGCCTCAACGGCCTGAAGCTCGAAGGCGTACACTTCCGCCCCATATTCTACAAGCCCTTCTACAGCGTAGGAAAAGGGGTGAACTACCAAGGCGTTCAAATACACATCACCGATGCCAAAAAGGTTATCCTTTCCGACATCCAGTTCTGGATTATGCAGGAGATGTACAAGATCAACCCCAAGCTCGACTTCTTTAAACGATGCGAGAAAGACAGGATCAGCATGTGGAATAAGGTTTCGGGAACCGACTACATCTTCAAGGAGTTTGACAAGAGCTACGACTTCAGCAAGATTAGGGAGTACTGGCACAAGGACGACGCCGCCTTTAAGGAAAAATCGAAAAAATACTACCTATACCACTAGCCTGCTATGGACACACCTCTAAACGCATCGCCTAAAAGGCTACTTTCGCTCGACATACTCCCGGGCATAACCATTTCGGGTATGCTGCTGGTAAACAATCCGGGGTCGTGGGAGCACATCTACACCCCGCTCGAGCACGCACCTTGGCACGGGCTTACCCCTACCGATTTGGTGTTCCCCTTCTTCATGTTCATCATGGGCGTGTCGATGTACATTTCGATGAGCAAGTTCGACTTCACCTTCTCGCCCGGCTACCTCAAGAAGCTCGTTAAGCGCAGCATCCTCATCTTTTTGGTTGGCATGGCCATTGGCTGGTTTTCGATACTCTGTCGTGGCGTGTTTAACATCGGCACCGACCTGGATATCTGGGAACGGTTTACCTCGTCGGTATTCCCCTACGATAGGATTCGTATCCTTGGGGTAATGCAGCGGCTGGCCCTGAGCTCGTTCTTTGCATCGCTGCTGGTGGTGCTCATTCCCAGTAAGCACTGGCTTAAAACCGTGGGTGCCATTCTGGTTGGGTACTACCTCATCCTGCTGCTGGGCGATGGCTTCGAGCTTACCCCCAACAACATCATCATCCGTGTAGATACGGCCCTGTTTGGAGTTGCGCACATCTACCATGGCGAGAGCATTCCGTTCGATCCCGAAGGGCTGCTGAGCACCATCCCCTGTATTGCCCACGTAATGCTGGGTATCTACTGCGGCAAGCTCATTAAGACAACCGCCAACATGACCGAGAAGGTGAACAAGCTCTTTATTTACGGAACCATCCTGCTGTTTGCCGGATTGCTGCTCAACTACGGCATCCCCATCAACAAGAAGATTTGGACGCCCACCTACGTACTGGCCACCTGTGGCCTGGCGTCGCTTCTGCTGGCCCTGCTCACCTGGATTATCGACATCAAATCGAAAAAGCGCTGGAGCGTATTCTTCGAGTCGTTTGGTATCAACCCGCTGTTCCTGTACGTACTTGGAGGGGTTATCTCCATCCTGCTTGGCAGCATCTCCTTTCCTGTAGGCGACCAAATTGTCTCCATCAAGGGATTTATTTACAACAGCCTTGTTGCCACCGTACACAACGAGAATGTGGCCTCGCTACTATTCGCGCTCTTCTTCATCTTCCTTTGCTGGATTATTGGCCACCAGCTGTACAAACGTAAAATTTACATCAAGCTATGATACTTATTGCAGATAGCGGCTCTACCAAAACCGAATGGGTAGCCGTAGAGGGCGGAAAAGTTGCCGCCACCACCAAAACTTTAGGTATTAATCCGGTTTTTCAAACCGTGGAGGAGATCCAACAGGATGTTGCCGATAACGTAGCCCCGGCCTTTGCAGGGATGGCCATTACCGAGCTCTTCTTTTACGGAGCCGGATGCCTTCCCGAAAAGATTGAGGGTGTACGCCAGGCGCTGGCCCACTCGTTTCCCAAGGCAACCATCAGCGTGCAGAGCGACCTGGTGGGCGCTGCCCTTGCCGTATGCGGCAACCAGCCCGGTATTGCCTGCATTTTGGGTACCGGATCGAACACCTGCTTCTGGGATGGCGAAAAGATCGTAAAAAACGTATCGCCCCTGGGCTTCATCCTTGGCGATGAGGGTAGCGGAGCGGTGATGGGCAAAACCCTTGTTGCCGATGTGCTGAAGAACCAGATTTCGGAGCATATCGCCACCAAGTTTATGGCCCAGCACAACCTCACCCCTGCCGAAGTTATCAATAGGGTGTACCGCCAGCCGTTCCCCAACCGGTTTTTGGCCACCTTCACCCGCTTTATGAACGAGAATAGGCACGAAAAGGAGATTGCCGACCTTATCACCCGCAACTTCACCCTATTTTTCGAGCGCAACATCAAGCAGTACGACTACACCACCTATCCGGTAAACATCATCGGATCGATAGGATTCCACTTTCGCGAAATGCTCGAGGCTGCTGCGGCTCCACTGGGCATTAAGCTGGGTAGGGTGCAGCAAAGCCCCATCGAGGGATTAATCGAGTATCACAACCGCTAAGAATACGACCATGGCTTTTAAGAAAATTACCGAGCAACCATCACTATACAACGACCTTGAGAAGAAGAGCATCTCCGAGCTGCTCTACGACATCAATAGCGAGGACCAAAAGGTAGCCCTTGCCGTTCGCGAAACCATCCCCCAGATCGAAAAGCTGGTAGACGGTATTGTGACCCGCATGAAAAAGGGTGGCCGCATCTTCTACCTCGGTGCAGGCACCAGCGGCAGGCTGGGCGTGCTCGACGCCTCCGAAATTCCGCCCACCTTTGGCATGCCCCAAGGTCGCGTAATTGGGCTAATTGCCGGTGGCGAAAAGGCCCTGCGCAACCCCATCGAGGCCGCCGAGGATAACCCCGAGAAATCGTGGGAGGAGCTCACCGCCCACAACGTAAACGAGCTCGACATCGTTATCGGCATCGCCGCATCGGGATCTACCCCCTACGTAATTGGCGCCATCGAACGCGCCCGCGCAAAGGGCATCCTCACGGCAGCCATCTCGTGCAACCCCGACGCCCCCATTAGCAAGGCGGCCGAAATTGCCATCGAACCCGTTGTTGGCCCCGAGTTTGTTACCGGATCGACCCGCATGAAGGCCGGAACCGCCCAAAAGCTGGTGCTGAACATGATTACCACCACCACCATGATTCGTTTGGGACGGGTAAAGGGCAACAAGATGGTGAACATGCAGCTCACCAACAAAAAGCTCGTAGACCGCGGCACCCGAATGATTATGGACGAAACCGGACTCGACTACGACACCGCCAAGGCCATGCTACTGGAGCACGGCTCGGTAAAAACCGCCGTCGATACCATTAAGAATAAGCAGTAGGTAATGGTCCGCTCCTAGCGAACCAATGTTATTAAGTTAAGGAACAAACTTTCCTCGGAGTGTCATCCCGTGCTTGTCACGGAACCGAGCAACGCGAGTT
>CAXYUU010000115.1:0-8960 GCA_964292015.1 uncultured Acetobacteroides sp. | reverse complement strand
GGTACCCTCTCCGGCGTCAGGAGAACGATAAAATGGTGAAAGGTACCCTCTCCGGCGCCCGGAGAACGAGAAATTGGTGTAAGGGAGGCTCTCCGGCGTCCGGAGAACGAAAAAATGGCTCGTGAAATAATCACCGAAGCTAGGGCGAGGTGTACCTCATCCTACATTTAACCCAGCAGGCGCGTACCTTCCGAAGTATACATGCCGAATTCGTTAACCGTCGACTAGTAGGGTTATCCACCTGCTACCCGGTGGTTTCGCATGTAATGCAAAAAGAAGAGCAGCATGATTACACGTCAGCAATTTGAAAAGAACCACCCCGGCACACGCGGAACGGGCTTGCCGAACAACGCCCGTCCCGCTCGTTTCGACACGTACTAACAAACAATCATAAACCGGGCAGGGCAACGCAAAGCGTGCAAGCTATTGCCTTCGTCCTAAAAAAAGGAGGAAAGCCCATGGGCAACTCTGTAGGCGGCACCTGCCGTAAACCGAAGGGAAAACCCAGCGGCCGTTGGGTGGAAATAACCACCCAACGGGTAAGCGGCAAGGGCTAGCAGCTCGATTTCTGCAAAAGCTTTTCCCTATTTTTGCCCGCTGTACCATACATTAGGTTTCTATGCTGGAAAATATAAAGCGCCTCCTTACAAGGAAGCAAGGATCTTTACAAGGGAGAATATTTACATCTGTCGGGCTGACCATTAGCATCATTCTACTAACAACGGGCGCATTTTTCGCCTACACCAACTGGAAGTACAGCAAGGAAAATGCGCTGAACTTTTACACCCAGCAGGCCCAGGTAAATGCCACCGGTGCCAAAATGCGCACCTACCGCGCCATTGGAACGGCCCGCACGATGAGCATTTCGGTCGACTACATGTTCGAGGGCAGCTCCATTTCGAGAGACACCTCCATTAAGGAGATGCTCAACAGCGTAACCCAACAGCTGAGCAAGTACAACGACATCACCCTATACCAGGCCGCCTACTTCTCGCTCGACACCAGGTACCTTCCCGGAGAGGGAGCCGAAGGACGAAAGTTTTACATCGCCACCCTAGATAAAAGCGGGGTTACCGTAATTCGCAAGACCAGCCTGGATCAAACCCAGCAGGACATGGGAATGCAACGGGCCGAATCGGTTCAAAAGACCACCATATCGCTGCCCCACATGAGCAGCTACCCCAACGGTTCGCCATCGGCCTACGTGGTGTCGGTAGCGGCACCAATCGTGTATAACGGTAAGGTGGTGGGCAGCGCCGGAGTTGATATTCCGCTGGAGCAGCTCCAGCGCATGATAACCAAGACGGTGGTTCCCGAAGGCGCGTCGGCCTACCTGGTATCGCCCGAAGGCCAGGTGGTGGCCCACACCAACAGCGAGCAATCGGGGAAAATGCTTCCCAGCACCACCGATCCCGAGCTGATGAAGGTGTTCCAAACCATTTTCGATGAAAAGGGAAACGGCAAGGGCTCCTACTTTGTGGAGCTGGATGGCAAATCGCACTTTGTGGTGCCCGTAAATACCGACCAAACCTACACCACCTGGGCGATGGGGCTGTCGATTCCCAACTCGGTGCTGTACCACGAGGCTAGGGTAAACATGCTTATCGCCATACTGGTATCGATCTTGGGCATTGTCATCAGCCTTATTTTGAGCCGGAAGCTGGCACAACGCATTACCACCCCCATCAACAAAATCAACACGAGCATCAGCAAGCTGGGCCGTGGTGAGGTAAAAAGCTCGGCCAAGCTCGACATTATAGACGCAACGGAGATTGGACAGATATCCGGCTCGGTAAATGGCCTGATCGACTCGCTGAGTAAGGCAACCGACTTTGCCGTGGAGATTGGCAGGGAGAACTTTGCCGAGGAGCTGGTACTGCAGGGCGAGAACGACGACATCGGGCGTGCGCTAATAGAGATGAAGGAGAGCCTGCAGCGCAGCAAAAACCAGGAACACCAGCGTCAGGAGGAGGAAAAGCTAACCAGCTGGGCCAACGAAGGGCTGGCCAAGTTCTCCGAAATCCTGCGAAGCAACCACACCGATATCAAGGAGCTTTCGTACAACATCATTAGCAGCCTGGTAAAGTACCTCAACGTTAACCAGGGGGGCATCTTCGTTCAGAATGATGTAGAAAAGGAATTCCTCGACATGACCGCCTGCTTTGCCTACAACCGCCGCAAGCTGCTCGAGCAGCGTATCGAGGTAACCGAAGGCTTGGTAGGCCGCTGCTTTGTAGAGGCCGAGCCTATCTACCTGCTAGAGGTGCCCGAAAACTACATGACCATCACCTCGGGCTTGGGCGACACCCCGGCACGTTGCCTGCTGCTGGTTCCGCTTAAGGTAGACAACCAGGTAAATGGGGTAATCGAAATAGCATCTATCGAGCCAATTGCCGAGTACAAGATGAAGTTTATCGTAAAGGTAGCCGAAAGCATTGCCTCGACCCTTAACGGAGCGCGCATTAACGAGCGCACCGCCATGCTACTCGAGCAAACCAAGCTCCAAGGCGAGGAGATGGCCGCTGCCGAAGAGGAAATGCGTCAAAACCTGGAGGAGCTACAGTCGACCCAGGAGGAGATGAACCGCGTTCAGGAGGATCAAAAGATGGCCATGGACAAAATTGCTGTCGACAGCCACATGTTCGACATGCTGCTAACCAGCACCTCCGACTACATGTTTTTCAAAGACGTCAACGGTAAGTTCCAACGTCTGAGCGATTCGTCGACAGTACTGCTCAACGTTCAGCAGGTGGAGGATGCCATCGGAAAAACCGTATTCGACCTGCTCCCCTCCGAGCTGGCCACCGAGCTCGATACCGACGACCAGCTGGCCATCGCCCACAAAAAGCCTATTGTGAAGATGGTATCGCGCATAACCCTAGTAGACGGTACGGTACAGAACATCGAAAAGAACAAGTACCCCATATTAAATTCGGATGGTAACGTAATCGGGTTAACGTGCATCTATAAAATTTTAGCCAACGCATAATTACCGCCCTTATATCCTTATATACGCTCCTGGCAAGGAGCATTAGTACAGCAAGAGGCGAAGTCGCAAGACTTCGCCTCTTGCTGTATTAGTCGTAATAACGGCTAATAAATACTAAAACCGAGAACAATAACAAGCACATTAGCCTAGCGTATTGTCCATTAAAAGAAGTCACCTCGCCCATACATTAACCCCCAAACCCTCTACCACTTCCATCGTAAAAATGATACGAAGGTGGCGCAATCGTACCGCATCAACAGCCTGTTCGCAACTCCCAAAGGTGCAGCAAGTACCCATACATTACGAACGAGTGTTAAAAGCCCCCACCCACCCATCTTGTGAGCCGCCCCTAAGCGGTTACCTTTGCGCAAACTGCTTCTATTTAATTGTATTTTATGCTTAAGACCATTACCTCTAGATTTATCAATCAGAACAGCCTCAGAAGCCTACTATTTGTCATCGTAGGACTGACCATGAGCATCCTTTTAGCATCGATAGGATCCTACCACATCTACAGCAACTGGACTCAGGGAAAGTCATTTTTGGTAAGGCTTAACACCGAAGATGCCAAGGTAGAAGCTACCGACATCAAGATGCGCATATACCGCGCCATTGGGGTTGCCCGAACCATGAGCATGTCGTCCGACTTTATGCTTAAGGCGCAGGTTGCCGGCCGCGATAGCATTCTGGCCACCACGCTAAACAACCTCGGCCAGCGGTTAAGCCACTACAACGATGTGATCCTGTACCAATCGGCGTTCTACTCGTTCGACTCGCACTACCTGCCAGGCGATGCCCCCACGGGTCGCAAGCTTTACCTCGCCACCAACGACAAGTCGGGAGTAGCGGTAAGCAGCAAGCCAGCCCTAGAGCAAAACGAGCTCGACCGCTGCATCGCCGCCTCGGAGCAGGTGCAAAAAGCCACCGTATCGGCACCGTACAAAAGCAGCTACGCCAACGGATCGCCATCGGCCTACGTTGTAAGCGTAACCTCCCCAATCATCAGCAACGGACAGGTGGTTGGCAGCGCAGGGGTTGACGTTCCGCTCGATCAAATTCAGAAGATTGTTTCGACAATGAACATCCAGCAGGGTGCATCGTCGTTTCTGGTTGCCAGCAACGGCGAGGTGGTAGCGCACTCCGACCCTTCGCAGGTTGGAAAAAAGCACACCTTCACCAACAAGGACATCACCACCGTACTCGACAGCATCACCAACGGCTCCACGGCCAACCGAACCGCCACGGTCGATGCCGACGGGGAGCTACTCTTCATGGTTCCGGTTCAGATGGATCAGATTAATACCACATGGGCGCTGTGCGTGTCGATTCCTAAAAGCGTTCTTTACAAGGACATGCGCACGAGCATATTCCTAGTCTTACTTGCCATCCTGATAGGAATCGCCATTAGCCTTTACCTCAGCAACAAGCTATCGCTTAAGATCACCAACCCCATCAACCAGATAAATAGCCGCATTGCCCAGCTGTCCAAAGGGGAAATTAAGCAAACCCAAAAGCTAACCCTCGAATCGAAAACCGAAATAGGACAAATTGCCACAGCGGTAAACCAAATGATCGACGGCCTAGATAAATCCATGAGGTTTGCCTCCGAAATTGGCAATGCCAACTTCAACGCGGAGTATAACCTGCTAAGCGATAACGACGACCTCGGACATTCTCTTTTAGACATGAAGGAGAGCCTGCTAAAGGCTAAGGAGCAGGAGCAAGTTCGTAAGGAAGAGGAGATGCTCAACAGCTGGGCAAACGAAGGGCTTGCCCAGTTTGCCAATATCCTCCGCAGCAACCACTCCGACATCAAGGAGCTGTCGTTCCAAATAATCAGCAACCTGGTTAAGTACCTCAAGGTAAACCAGGGCGGCATCTTCATTCAGAACGATCAGGAAAACAACCTGCTGAATATGACAGCCTGCTTTGCCTACAACCGTCGCAAAATGCTCGACCGTCAGGTAGAGGTTGGCGAAGGGCTAGTTGGTCGCTGCTTTGCCGAAGCCGAACCTATTTACCTGCTCGATATTCCTCAAGATTATATCCGAATAACATCGGGTTTGGGCGACACGCAACCCCGAAGCCTCCTGTTAATGCCGCTTAAGATAAACGAAGAGGTTAACGGAGTAGTCGAGCTGGCCTCCATTGAACCAATCGAAGAGTACAAGATTAAGTTTGTTAAGAAGGTAGCCGAAAGTATTGCAGCCACCCTTAACAGCGTACGTATTAACGAACGTACCTCGCAGCTGCTAGATCAAACCAAGATGCAAGGCGAGGAGATGGCCGCTGCCGAAGAGGAAATGCGTCAAAACCTGGAGGAGCTACAGTCTACCCAGGAAGAGATGAACCGCGTTCAGGAGGACCAGAAGAGTGCAATGGAAAGAATCATGCTCGACAACCAAATGTTCGATGCGCTGCTTCACAGCACCTCCGAGTACGTTTTCTTTAAGGATAACACCGGCAGGTATATCAAGGTCAGCAATACCGTTATGCAGCTGCTCAACATCGACAACATCGATGAAATAGTTGGAAAAACAGCCTTCGACCTATACCCATTAGAAATGGCAAGTAACATCGATCAGGATGACAAAAGGGTGCTTTCGAGCAAAGTTGCCAAGATGAATATCAGTACCCAGCTCTCCAGTAGCAATGGAACTACCGTAAACGTAACGGAAGACAAGTATCCGGTGCTATCGTCCGACGGACAAGCGGTGGGTATTATATCTATTTATAAGGGACTAGAGAATATGGAGAAGGGAAAATAGGACGTAGGGAGAAGGGCTTACGCACGCGTTATCCCTTCTTACCGTTCACTACTCACTCTGTTCACTAAAAGAAAAGGGAGTAAGGCGCAAGCCCTACTCCCTTTTCCTGTTTACGACTCACCACTACACGTCGAGCTTTACAACGGTAATTCCCGCGCCTCCAAGCTCCACCCGCTCGTCGCCACACGTCTTAACCAAACCCGTAGCATTTAGGTATTCGCGTATAAGCTGCTTAAGAACGCCTGTTCCCTTTCCATGAAGGATTCTTAGATCGGAGATGCCAAGCATAATGGCCTCATCAACCAAATCGCGCACTACCTCCAGCGCCTCCTCGGCACGCATGCCGCGCAGGTCGACATTGCTCTTAAAGTTGTTGCGACGGGTGCTCATCTCCATTACGGTAGACGAAACCGCCCGGTTATCGCGGATATCCTTCTGGTACTCGGCGTTCGAAGCACGCTCGAGCTTATCTAACTTTACCGAGGTGTACAGGTGCCCAAAAGCAACGGTGGCGGCTTTACCCGACAGCTGGGTTATTTCGCCAACGGCATCCTGCCCCTTTAGGCGAACCTTGTCGCCAAGCTCAAAGGGCTTCTTTACCACTGGGGTTGATGGTGCTGGCACATTGTCAGCCTTGCTCAGCTTACGCTCCTGACGCTGTCGGAGGTTCTCCATCTTACGGGCCAAACGATCATCCTCGCTCTCCGAATCGGACTCAAGCCGAACCTTCTCCTGCTCAAACTCCTTACGGGCTTGCCGAGTTTTTTCCTTATCGGCATTGCTCTCCTTAATCTCGCGAATGGTGCGCTCGATGCTCCTGTTGGCTTCCGACAGAATGGATTTAGCCTCCACCTTTGCCTTATCCACCACATCCTTGCGCAGCTCCTTAATTTCAGAGAGATCCTTCTCGTACTTGTCCACCAGCTCTTCGAGACGCTTTTCGTTACGCTTAATCTTGTCGCGCTTGCTCTCCCAGTAGTTCCGGTCGCGGGCAATTTGCCGCAGCTGCTTCTCCATATTCACGTAGTCGTCGCCCACCTTTTCGGAAGCAGCGGCAAGTACGCTTTCTGGCAGCCCAATCTTCCGGGCAATTTCGAAGGCAAAGGAGCTACCCGGCTTACCCATCTCCAGCTTAAACATTGGCTGGATCTTGTGCACATCGAACATCATCGCCCCATTTACGATACCTTTAGCATCGGCAGCAAAATATTTTAGATTCGAGAAGTGGGTGGTAATTACGCCAAAAGTCTTCTTCTCGAGGAATTGTGTCAGCAACGATTCGGCAATAGCACCACCAACGGTTGGCTCGGTGCCCGATCCAAACTCGTCAATAAGAATGATCGACTTTTCGTTAATGCTTCGCAGGAACATCTTCATGTTTAATAGATGCGAGCTGTAGGTACTTAGGTCGTTCTCCAAACTCTGCTCGTCACCGATGTCAATAAGTAGGCTTTCGAAGATACCCATTTCGGATATCTCGGATAGCGGCACCAGAAAGCCCGACTGCATCATGTACTGTAGCAGCCCAACCGTGGTTAGGCATACCGACTTACCACCTGCATTGGGTCCGGAAATTAGCAGCAGGTGCGTATTCTTATCCAGCTCCAAGCTGAGCGGCACCACCTGCTTCTTCTCCTTCCTGAGCGAAAGCATTAGAATTGGGTGCTTGGCATTACGCCAGCTGATATGCGGATAGTCTACCAGTATAGGTTTTACCCCTTCGACATCTAACGCCACCTTGGCCTTGGCCTTGGTAAAGTCGACAGTTGCCATATAGTCTACCGCACCCAACAAATCGGGTAGCGAAGGCCGTAAGCTATCGGCAAAACGGGTAAGAATGGCCACTATCTCGCGACGTTCGTCGTAGTACAGCTCCTTAATTTCGTTGTTAAGCTCAACAACCTCTATAGGTTCAATGTAAAAAGTCTTGCCAGTAGCCGATTCATCGTGAACAAAGCCCTTTATCTTTCGCTTGTTGGCGGCACTTACCGGAATTACAGGTCGCCCCTCGCGGATCGATAGCTGAACATCGTCATCTACCAGCCCTTCGTGCTGTGCACTTTTTAGTATCGAGGCCATGCGCCGCGATATCTGCGACTCCTTCGAGTATATTTCGCGACGTATCTCCTGCAGCTTTGGCGAGGCATTGTCCTTCACCTTTCCAAATCGGTCAATTATGCTATCGATACTAGCAACTACCGAAGGAAACGCACTAATGCCATCCGACATTTGGACAAAGTAAGGATACTTACTCTGCTCCACATTTCGAAGAAAGTTAAGAATAGAGTTCACCACATCGAGCGCTCCACGGAGCAGCACCAGCTCTTCGGTATCTAAAAAAGTGCCGAGGATAGAGAGCTTCTTTAATAGGTTATCGACATTGACATAGCCCGACTGCGGGAACCCCACCTCCATTAGCAAGATTTGGCGAAGCTCCTCTACGAGACATATCTCACGGGTAATCCATTCGTAGCTGGTGGAAAACGTCACCGCATGCAGCTTTTCCTTCGCCAGTTCGGTAGAGCAGTAGCGCTCGGTTAGCTGACGAATGCGGTCGAATCCAACCTTCTCCTCAAAAGTATTTGGGTAAATCAAGATTTTTCGGTTTAGTGGTGCAAAGTTAATCACCTGTAGCGGTTTCTTCAAATCCAACCACCCGTAAACGCCTACCTTTACGATAAAAACACACTACACCGTAGCATATTCCTACTTATTGTTCCCAAATGCAGGTTAAATGAATAGATACAGGCGTCAATACTAATTTTATTCGCCATATGCTAAACTTTGCAACATATATGTCTTCCTTAGCTAACCTTCTAATAAACTTTGTCACCGATATTACCTCCTCTGTCAGCGTTCTAACTTCCTCTGCTAGCTTTCTAATAATCTTTAGCAACAATATCATTTCCTCAGCTAGCCATCTAGCTTTCTTTGCTACCGTTCTGATAAATTTTATTATCTAGTTGATATATTTTGTCATATTTTCGACTTCCTCTGTTAGCCATATAACTTTCTTTACTAACCTTCTAATGAACTTTAGCAAGATCATGAACTCCTCAACTTTCCTAGTAGTTTTCCAAATAGGCTAACGCACAAATATCAACATGATTAGCATTCGCTTTACTACAGCTACGACGAGAATTACTATCAAAGTGAAAAAAAACTCCCGCCGTGGACTCTTAGCCTCTGAATCGTCACATCTT
>CAXYUU010000114.1:0-8993 GCA_964292015.1 uncultured Acetobacteroides sp. | reverse complement strand
CTGCGCCTTCGGCTTCACCCATCTCTATTATACTGCGCCGCTTCGCGGCTGCGACTGGGGGTAAAGGGGATGTTGTTTTAGCCACGAAGTGGCGTTGTATTCCAAGTGCAGATGGGCTGCACCTTATTTCTACGATAATAATTTAACCTTACTGACTCTTTTTCGATGGGCTCAGCCTGCGGCAACACCTTATTTGCGATGGGCTGCGCCTTCGGCTTCACCCATCTCTATTATACTGCGCCGCTTCGCGGCTGCGACAGGGGGTAAAAGTGTATGTTTTTTTAGCCACGAAGTGGCGTTGTATTCCAAGCACAGGGTGCAGCCCTGTGCGATGCGATATGATGCAATGCGATGCGATACGTTGCAATACGTTACAATGCAATACAATGCAATATGATACGTTGCAAAACGATATGTTTTGAAGGAAAAAACATCAGGGAAAATTGGATTTACCACCAGAATGGCGGCTATGACGAGCTTACCCTATTCCGTTACCTCTTTAACCTATTGAACTCATTCTTCCTCCTTATTCTTTCGTACACCTTCCTCTTAATTTTCCGACCAGCCACCTCCTCGAAACCAATATATTTTTATACTTTACCCCCACATTTAAACCAGCTACCTAAACGATGAAAAAGATTTTTGTAACCCTTACGCTAGCAGCCACTAGCCTTTTGGGATTTTCACAGGACGACACCAGAGGATACGCCGTAAAGGTGGGCGACATGGCTCCAGATTTCACCATCACCTACCTGGATGGGAAGACTCAAAAGCTTAGCGACCTAAAGGGAAAGGTAATCATGCTACAGTTTACCGCCAGCTGGTGTGGGGTTTGCCGTAAGGAGATGCCACACATCGAGTCGGATATCCAGCAGAAGTACAAGGACAACCGCAATTTCGTACTGATTGGGATCGACCTAAAGGAGACCAAGGAGAAAACCAAGGCATTTCAGGAGCTGATGAAGATTACCTACCCGCTTACCCTCGACCTCGACGGTAGCCTATTTAGCCTATACGCCGAGAAAAACGCAGGGGTAACCCGAAACATCATTATCGATAAAACCGGTAGGATTGTATACCTAACCCGCCTGTACGAGGATGTTGAGTTTGAAGCGATGAAGGGAAAGATTGCCAGCTTGCTGGAGTAACGATACTTACCTGTTTTCTACCTTCTATCCCAGACGGTTTTTTGTACTCTGGCTGGGATAGGATACCAATTCAAGAAATCATCCAGCCGCCCTCTCCTATCTTTAGGCGATCGACCACTACCCCCATTGCTGACATATAACGCTACAAGTGTGACTCTTGCGGTCAGCATCAATCCACTCCATCCGTTAAATCGGCATTTTGGTACACCAGCTAGCATCATCTGTATTATGGAAGGTAGTGGCTCCCTAATCCCATACGTACCGCTCGTCGTACTCCACGTTGTACTTCTTAAGGAACGCCATAAACTCCTCCTCGTACGTGCTCCCGCCGTGATGCTCATGCTGGTTAGCAATGTAGGCTGCAACCCTCTCCACATCGCTCGGGCTAACCGAAAACGACCCATACCCATCCTGCCAGTAGAAGTTGGCAAGCGACCGATCCTTCGTCTTCATCCACTTCGACGAATGCGACTTCACCTTCTCCAGCAGCTTCATTAGCGCAATCTTCCTCGACAGGTTGCAGAGAATGTGTACATGGTTGCTGTGCCCTCCTACTCTTATCGGCATACACACGAGACTACTACAGATACTCCCAAGGTAGCGATAGAGCTCCTCCTCGTGTTTTAAATCGATGAGATGATGGCGATTCTTGGTGCTGAATACAATATGCACATAGTTCATTACTAACGACTGTCCCATAATCCGTTCGTTTTCCTACGTTAGATCTTTACAATGGGCTGCCAGCTGGCGATGCCCATTGCCAATTTATTACGTTTTTTTTACTTATTCAATGGGGGGGAAATTAATGGGGTGGCTACCTGCGCATTATCTTACCGATGGGCTACGACTGCGATAAGAAGTTGGGCTACGCCTGCGGCTTCACCCAACGCTACAATACTGCGCCGCTTCGCGGCTATTACAGGGTATGACGGGAATTAACCACAAAGTGGCGTTATGTCACGAGTACTGGGTGCGAACTGGTGCAATATGAAATAGCGATTTGCACCCTGCATGGTACTACCCACTCGTAATTTACCATTCCCTGTCCGAATTTAAATTAATCAGATTTATGAACTAGTAGATTAATTCTTCAACCTATTAATCCTAATTCAGACAGGATTGCCATCGTTCGAATGTGGTTTCAATCGAGCGGTAGTGCGAGTTAAGAGCAGGTAAAACGCGAACCTCACTTCTACTAAGTTGCAAACTTTGCCGAGCCTTGGCACTACGTGCCACAAGAAGACCTATTTATTGTGTGCTATTGCATAATTTTCTTTTATTAAATATTTAATTCCTTCTATATTTTTTTCAAAGGTTATTATTATTTTCCCATCACTCTCTATAATTTCAACATTTTCAGGATAGAGAACATACTTCCAAGCAAACCTATATTCCTTCATATTTGAAATAGCTATAGGTTTTATGTGACGTTTAAAAATACCTAAATCATATACAAATCCAAGAAGTATAATCAAACCATTCACATCTAATATTTCAAAAGGAACCGACTTATTTCCAATACTTATCATCGCTTCATATCCTTGCTTATTGAATAACTTAACAAAAATATTGCCATATCCAATATCGATATCAGTAGATTTTAACCGACCCAATTTTAATTCGCTTTCAATGTATGTCTTAAACTTTTGTTGTCGTAAATATGTCCAATAACCGGTCAAGTAAAAACATATGAAGACTAGAATAAAAGCAACTGGCAGATATAAATACAGATTAAATTTATAATCGCTATCATTAGATTGGTTGGTTATCAATAACACAAGTACAGCAATAAACAGTACGATTGAAAATATTGCAATCCAATATTTCAACGCTTTCCTATCCGAGTATACATATTTCAAAAAGGTCATTCTTATAGCAAAGTTTTATTTCTACAATAGCACACAACGTTTATCGATAAAGTTAACAACCACTTGTGGGATTTCGTCCTCTCTCCCTACTCTGCTGCGCAGTAAGCTACTGCCTACCACTTCACCCGCTTGTTGACGATACCACATGTTATACTTTCGTTCATTTTTCTTCTATCAAAAAGTCAAAATCAGACTTATCAGTCTGTCTGGTAAATTGTCTTTGCTTACCCTCCTTATCTGTGAATCCAACTACTACACCATCTTTATATATAAGTAATCGAAAATCTTTTCCTATTAAAGATATATCTGCAGGTGCCCATGAAGCAATGGAACTTTTCCACTTGTCAGGGTTATTGGTAAACCATTCTTTCACCTTTGCTATTTTCTCCGAATCTTTTGTTAAAATTTCAATTCGAGAACTATCTGAGGTGTATTTATCTCCAAGACAAATTTGTAATCTTAATTCACTCTCCTTATTAAAAATCTCATCAGTTCTAATTTCCACTCCACATGAAATCAGTATGATCAAAAATAGAATTACTGAAAATTGTTTAATTAACATCATGTCGGTTGTCTTTTGGATGAAGCAAAACGTTTATTGATAAAGGCAACAAGCACTTACTGACTTCCGTCCTCTCTCCCTATACTGCGGCTGATACAGCGCAGTAAGTTTGCCGCCTACAACTTTAGCCGCAGGTTGGCATTTTGCTATTTTAATTTCCAATCCGATAGTACAAGCGTTATTATTACATCAGTCCACATTTCAAAACCTGTTAGCCTTGACCCTACAGGAAGAACATGTGTGTCAATCCACTTATCATGACCAACAATAAACATCATTGCCTTGTATTCTAAGTCTTTGTCAAATGGGTTTTTAATCATTAACATCATAGATTCACTTTTCCGTTCCTTGACCTCTTGGGTAAATTCAACTGCAATAGTTTTCTCCGGATTAAAATTTTCCTTAACTACTTTCATTGAAATAATTTTGTTCTCATTTCTTTCAACTTCTATAAGTAACTTTTCACCAGGGAAAATTTGAAGGATATTTTCTTTTACAAAAAATGGTGTCCTGCTTACTGTTTGTTCGTAAAATTGCTTACTGTTTACCGGAAGCTTTAGCGTGAATTCTTCCCGAAAAGCATTTTCATTTTGAGAGTAGGAAAATAAACAAATCATACTCAGCGAAATCGTTAATAATATTCGTGCTATCATAGTGTGTGCTTTATTATAATAAATGCTAACGGTTGGCATTATGGGAACTAAGCAGTGCCTGCGGGCGCCAGCCCCCTTGCTCAATCCAAGTAATGAAGGTAATAGCCTTCTTTAATAGATTTGTTTGGGGCATAGCCTTATCCGAACGGCTTACACAACCGCTAGCTGGTTCTCAACATTTTACTGCCTATTTTCTAACATATAAGCAATCGTGATTTCCTCATTAAATTCTCGCTCGTTAATGGTAAAATAGTTTAGATTTTCGCCGATTACCTCATCATCGGCTTTCAACACTGGTGGTACAAACTTAATTCCTGCAGGAACCTCATAATCATAATCAGCCGTAGCAGCCTTATACCCAATCACCTTTACTGATTTTACCCTACTGTGGGTAGCACTAGCAATTAGTTCTGACTTTTCCTGTGCATCGGCTATGGCTAAAACAATTAGCTCCTTTTGAATTTTAGCCATCAGACTATCCGAAAATTCAGTTGTGAATGATAGCTCTACCCCTTGTAGCTTCTCTAAAAGCAAATCTCCGTACAACTTTAAGATTCTATCCTTATCCAAAGGAAATTTGAGGATGAAACTTTGTGTCGAAGTATAGGCTAAATCTTTCTTCTTCTCTTTATAAACATTGCTCGTAGATATAGAAAATTCGGTTAACTTGATTTGCTCCTTATCAAATCCTTGAGACTTTAGCGTCTTCATTACCTGCAAAGAAATCTCATTTAACCCTTTTAGGCTTTCTTGTTCGGACTTCTGCGTCGAGGTAAGGTTTATGCTAATTACGGCATTATCGGGCATTACCCTCTTTTTCGCCTGTCCTAGAATATTCAGCGTTGCATTTTCCTGCCCAAACGATGGGATGCTGCTTAGAATGCATAAAATAAGTAGTAGCCTTTTCATAAAGTATCGAGTTTAATAAGTTGCTAGTCTATACTGGCGGTAGGTGAAACAGCTGGTTATGTTACCCTGCGTCATGATCCGCGCAGCTAATCATAAGCTTGCCTACGCATTTGTTTTCTTCTACCTCGAGTCGTTCTTAATTCAGCCCGTAGGCCTTGGTTACTAGAGCTAAGCGAGACGCTATGCTTATCGGGAGCACAGCCTCGACAGAACAGGGGCTTGTTATTTTCTAAATCCAACAGATTCATCTGTTGTTCTTTTCCCTAACAAGGTGTTTTTTAGATGCTCGAATTTTTCATCATCTAATAATTCACGATTTTTCAAGTATTCAAGTCGTTCAATTTGGTTTTCGAGAGGCAAATCTTTATCAACATTGCTGTACTTATTAAGTAGATAAGTATTTGAAGCATCAATTATTTTATCAGCAAACTTTCTTATGTTTTGCTCATTTTTACTTGTGAACCAAAGTTCTATTATGCCTTCAGAATGGCTATATAGTATTACACATCCTTTTCTTGTTAAAAATCCAACTATTACAAAAACAAGACTAACTAGGAGTAAAAATGCACATACTGCTCCATCACCAAGAAACCCAACAACTGTTCCAATCAAGAAAGTCATTAAGGCGATAGCCATAAAACCATGATTCACCTCTTTTTTTACTTGTTTTTTATTGTCAATATCTTCTAATAGAACCTCATATTCAATGTAATTGAATATCGTTTTTCTTGAGATAAGAATTTTATTTCTTAGTATCTCTATTTTCTGTAAACTTATAAACCGCCTATTATCCAAACTATTATCCATCATTCCTTCATTTTATAATAACCCATAACAAGAATTACCGGATTAAAGGATTTTCGTCTGCATAATCCTTTAATCCAAATGCAGACAGGATTGCCATCGTTCTATTACCGTTACAACCAAGCACTAGTGCGAGTCGTGCGTAACTAAAGCGCTACTTAATGGCAAAGCCACCAAACTCCGTGCTATTACCCTATTGTTAGGCACAGCCTACCGAGGATAGATTCGGATGAGGATGGAGCCTAATCCGAACGGGGGTAGCAAGCGCCTGCGGGCTTCTGTTCCCTCAGGCTGCACCGTGGCTGCTGCGGCAATCTAAACTGTCATTTACCAATTCACCCGCTTGTTGACGATACCGCTTGTTAGCGATTCTGTGTTTATTCGTTCACTTTAAAGTCGTATGTTAGTTTATAGTACTCTTTAGTTCCTGCCCACCAATCTATATTTTGTCGTTCTTTATAAACACCAATTCCTTGAGATTGCCATTTCTTTGCTAACAGTACTTCAAATCTGTATTCAAAAGGAGTTAGCGTTCTAGACAAACCAAATGAACCAACAGTTGCATATTTTGTCGAGTCTGGATACAATGGTGGTGAATCACCAAATTCATAATCAATATTTCCAATACTTGTAAAAAGTGTCGAATCATTTCTTATATAAGAAAGAGTACCCCAAAAATAGCCTGGTAGATGCTCACCATATAAAGTATCACTTGAGTTATTTTTAATTTTAAAGAATGGCCCTTTATAATATTCATCTCCCAAATTTTCGTTGTCAAGTAAAATATCAATTGATTTTGGGGCACTGTAGTATTTGTTTAGTCGAATATAACCGTTTATTACTTTTTTACCTTTGATAAATATATCTCCTTTTTTTATTAGTCTTTCGCTGAAATCAAAACTAACTGAAATATCTGAAATTATTTCATTCCCATTCAAATTAAAGTCATATTCCAAAGAGCCTTTATCATAATTAACAGTTTCAAACCATATAGAAAGAGTATATTTTCCTTTAAACTTTAAATAGCTTATTTCTGAGAAGTTATATTTACTTACAGTATCTATAAGCAAGTTAGATGTCGTATTATCAGGATATTTTAATAAAATCGTGGATGTGAAAGGTCTTTTTATTTCATTTCCACATACATATGAAAATCTAAAATCATTTTGTCCATAAAGTTGAATTCCTTTTAGAAACAAAACAAAAACTAAAATAAATCTCACTATATTAAATACTTGCTTCATTTGATGCTCGTCTTTTTACACTGACCGCTAACGGATGGCGGTATTAAAAGTTGCCGTTTGCGGGCGATTTCCTTTCAAGCTACACAAAAGTTGAAGCGGGCTACAACCCTTGAATAACCTACTGCCCCGCCATGTTTCTATACCGCGTATTATGGGCTATGTATTATTTTTCATTATTTGTGTGTATTTTGGGAAAAACCATACAATCATTCAAATGGTATCTGTATTCATTGCTGTCAGGTCTGTAATTCAAGAAAACCTTATCAATTTCGCTTGTCAACACATTGGATTTAAGCAATTTCCCAGATAAAAGAAATTCATACCAGACATTATTCTTATGTGCAAATATTCGGTCTTTGTGATTCTGTTTAAACCCAAAATAGTCTATATCAACATATAATCTATCATAGATACAAGGAATAATTTCCTTATTTTTCCACGAAATGATACCATAACGCCCCTTATTTTTAATTTCTATAAGACCACAATGGTCGACAATACCATCAAATTCTACGGGAATTATCAATTCCCCAGTATTATAGTCAATAATTCCATACTGAGTTCCTTTTTTTACGTAGTGAGCATCTGGTCCATATTCAACCCAATTAGAAATGCCATCATATTCAAAAGGAATAATGATGGTATTGTGAAAGTCTATTGACCCAAGTTTTCGATTTTTTTGAATTAAAAAACAATCCTTCTCTCCCGATTTTTGTTCTTTCCAATCATATTCAATATGCTCATAAAATATAGGAACCGTTAAAATCCCATCAGAAGTAACAACACCACTTAAATTGTTTTTAGTAATAAAAAAGTAATCAGCTAAGCGTGGTCGCTCTATTGTATCATATTCTGCCGGAAGAAGCAATTGATTTTCATTATTTACTAATCCAAATTTGCTTCCCTTTTTAATTATAGAAAAATCTTTACGGTTATAAGGGTCTATAACAATTGAACAACTATCAAGATTAATTTTTTTGTTAACAAATACATTTACAAAAGAGTCATTTTTCTTAATCGAAATATTGTCTCTTTTGGAAGAATTATTGCACCCCAAAAGTAAAATAATACTTATAGTCAAATAATTAACGCTTCTCATTTGTATCGATTTTAACATAGCCCCTAACGTTTTGAAGATTCTCCTGTCCGTGTCATTTTATTCCTAACTTTTTGTAGCCCTCGAAAACCTTACTTGTTTCAAAGTAATAAGTCTTTTTATTGCCGTCAACTTTCACTTCCATTTTGTCGCAAAGTCCACCGTCATTATCAACACTTTGTTTTTGTAGTTTAGCACCAACCATTTCAAGAACAAAGTATTCCTCTTCAATTTGTATTACAGGCCAAGCTGTCCCGCAAGTTTTTCCGTCTCCTTTTTTTACGATAGACTTTAAAAGCCCAAACTGTATTGTCTTGTATTTTGCTGCATTGATGGTGTCGCCTGTGATATAATATGTCTGTCGTAATATTTTATGAGCAATCATACTTGTATAGTCAATACTCAACATTTGCTTTGTGATTTTGATTATTTCCTGATAACTGGATTTGTCCATTTGCACATACATTTCCTTTTTCAGGCTGTCAAACTCGGTTGATTTTTTACTCGCAATTTTGAATTGTTCACTTTCTATAAAACTGAAACGGAAGTCCTGGTAGTCAATGTCAGTTTGTCCCGCTTCAAGATGTTTCACATAGTCGCAAAATTTGTCGCTGAAATTTGGAACAATAACTTGCGGAGGGGTCTGCCCGTAAGAACAAATTGTCGATGTTAGGATAATTATAAGAAGTAATAAAGTTGATTTTCTCAT
>CAXYUU010000113.1:0-9023 GCA_964292015.1 uncultured Acetobacteroides sp. | reverse complement strand
GTTTACAATCTCGATACCCAGAAAACCGACAACATTACCACCGACAATGCGGGCTACGACCGCTACCCCACCTTCTCGCCCGATGGCAAGACCATTGCGTGGTGGAGCATGAAAACGGCCGGCTACGAAAGCGACCAGAAGCGCCTATTCCTAATGGATGTGGCAACGGGTGCTAAAACGTACGCAACTGCCGGATTCGACCAGAATATCGAAACCTACACCTGGAGCAACGATAGCAAAACCATCTACTTTACCAGCGGTATTCAAGGTACCGAGCAGATCTTTAAGATTAACGTGGCCAGCAAGGCCATTTCGCAGCTCACCAAAGGATATCACGACTCCACCGCCTGCTCGTTTAACAACGGCATGCTGGTAGGCCAAAAGATGTCGATAAAGATGGCTGCCGAGCTCTTTAAGGTTGACGTTAACAGCGGCAAGGAAAAGCAGCTAACCTTTACCAACGCCAACATCTACCGCCACATTACCATGGCCGAAACGCAGGAGCGCTGGGTTACCACCACCGACAACAAGAAGATGCTGGTATGGGTGGTTGTTCCTCCAAAATTCGATCCTAACAAGAAGTACCCTGCCCTACTCTACTGCCAAGGTGGCCCACAATCTACCGTAAGCCAATTCTGGAGCTTCCGCTGGAACCTTCAAATCATGGCCGCTAACGACTACGTTATTGTTGCACCAAACCGCCACGGTGTTCCATCGTTCGGACAGGAGTGGAATGCCCAAATTTCGGGCGACTACTCGGGTCAAAATATAAAGGACTACCTCAGCGCCATCGACGATGTGAAAAAGGAACCATGGGTAGATGCCGATCACCTTGGATGTGTTGGCGCTAGCTATGGCGGCTACTCGGTTTACTACCTTGCCGGAAACCACGAGAACCGCTTCAAGGCGTTCATTGCCCACAACGGCATGTTCAACCTCGAAAGCTTCTCGGCAGCAACCGAGGAAACCTTTTTTGCCAACCACGACTTAGGCGGTTCGTACTGGGACAAGAACAACGCGGTTGCCCAACGCTCGTTTGCCAACAGCCCTCACCGATTTGTACAAAACTGGAACACTCCTATTATGGTTGTTGTTGGAGGTCGCGATTTCAGAATCCCATACACCGAAGGGTTGCAGGCATATAATGTGGCAAAACTCCGAAACATCCCTGCGAAGCTGCTCGTTTACCCCGAGGAAACTCACTTCGTAGTAAAACCACAAAATGCGGTAATTTGGCAGCGCCAATTCTTCGGATGGCTCGACCAATGGCTTAAAGTAAAATAAGATGAATAAAAAAGGGTGAGCCGTTTGGCTCACCCTTTTTACTAGAACTTTCCCAGAAAATCGCCCAGCAAAACATCGGTACTCGAAAGGTTAAACTTCTTTCGCAGCTTTGTTCTAATCGCCTCGATACTTTTTACGCTCAGCTCGGTGATTTCTGATATGTCTTTAGAGGTAATGCTAACGCGTATCAGCGAGCAAATTTTTATCTCATTCGCCGATAAATCGGGATAGTGACTACTCAAATTTTTGATAAAGTACGGGTGCACACCAACAAAACACCCCTGAAACTCCTTCCACAAATCAACAACCTTACACTTATCCACCTCCTGGATGGTAGCATTCATAAAACCGTGATAGTCTGTCGGCAGCTTCTCCTTTAACCGGGTAAGCTTAGTTTCTATCTTTTCGGTAAGCTTGTTTCGCCTTTCCAGCTCCAATATCCTTATCGACACCTCCCTATTTTTAAGCGTATTTACCTCGCTAGTATAGCGGTCTTGAATACTATTTTTCTCAGCAACCTCCTTTTCGTAAAGGCTCCGAAACCGAAAGTAACCAAATAAGCTCAACACGAGCAGCATTAAAAGAATGGGGGTTACTATTACGAAAAGAACCCGAATCAACGAATTATCATTTACCCCCCCGCCTGCAAGCGCGTGCGTATCTTTACTCAAATTAAAATTGGTCGATCCGGTTAAGGTTACTATTTCACCTTCGATATTTTGCAGATACTGATGTATATCGACTACATTTGTAGCGGTACAAAGCGATGTCTTAGCGCAGGAAAAACTTGTTCCATCAAGATGTAATGTATTGCAACCTGCAAAAAGAAAAATTGGGAGTAGGAGTAGTAATCGGATCATATGGCACGCCAATAATTAATCAAAATAGTGTCGTAAAAATAGAATTATTCCTGAACTATACAATTCGACTAAATAGTCATAATTAAAGCTTTGCAATCTGTTCCCGTAATTGTAAATTTGCCCCACTCAAAACTTAATAAAATCAGTATGGAAATAAGCGTAAGCTCCGAATTTGGAACCCTTGAGGGCGTAATCATCCACTCACCAGGTGCCGAAGTGGAGAATATGACTCCCGAAAATGCCCAAAGAGCTTTATATAGCGACATTCTTAACCTATCAATAGCAAAAAAAGAGTACCAGCAGGTAAAGGGCGTTCTTGGTAAAGTGGCTCAAACTTTCGAGATAAGCGACTTGCTAACAAAAACAGTATCGACTCCAGCGGCTAAAGAGGAGCTGGTAAAGAATGTATGTGCAGCAGAAAAGCTATACCATCTTGTCGATGAGTTGTTGGATCTTTCGCCAGTAGCATTAAGCAAAGCACTAATAGAGGGACTTCCCATAAAAAGAGACAACCTCACCACCTTTTTAAGCAAGGATAGATACTCGCTGCAGCCTCTGTTCAACTTTTACTTTACCCGCGATGCATCAATGTCGATCAACGACAAGGTGCTAATTGGTAAAATGGCCAACAAGGTTCGCGATAGGGAAGCCATGATTATGGAAGCCATATTCAACCATTCGGGCGAACTTGCAACAAGCACCATCAACCCATACTCTTCGCAAGATGCCAGAAACATTTCAATCGAAGGTGGCGATGTGCTAATTGCGCGCGAAGATGTGCTCATCATTGGTAATGGATGCCGGACAACTACGCAAGGTATCGACTTTATCCTATCGCGTTTGCTAAAACGAAGCGACAAAAAGAAGTTCCACATCATTGTTCAAGAGCTTCCCTACACCCCTGAGTCGTTTATACACATGGACATGGTATTTACCCTGCTCGACTTTAACAAGTGTATGGTGTATGAGCCAATGATACTCGAAAACAACAAATTCCAAACGGTACACATTACTGTTGATAACAACAAGGTAAGCATTCGCGCTGTAGACAACATCCTTACGGCCCTACGCTCATTAGGAATGGATCTCGAACCGGTTATTTGTGGTGGAGCAAAAGATCGATGGATTCAGGAACGCGAGCAGTGGCATAGTGGGGCAAACTTTTTCGCTCTTGGCCCTGGTAAGGTAATGGGATACGCCCGAAATGTGTATACTATGGAGGAAATGAGTAAGCACGGTTTCGAAATTATTCGTGCTAAGGATGTTATTAGTAACCACATCGACCTCTCCTCCCACAGTAAGTACGTCGTAACAATCGACGGTTCGGAACTTCCCCGTGGTGGTGGTGGTGCACGATGCATGACAATGCCTATTAGAAGAGAAAAAATAACCTGGTAGTAGCTACTATAAAAGCAGAGGGGCGATTTTAAATCGCCCCTCTGCTTTTATATACTTGTGGTACTAAACAACTGCCGACTTTACCAAGTTTGCAGCATCCAACAACGAAATTGCAGATAGCACCTTAAGACCCGAATCGTCGAGCAGCTTTTTCCCCTCAATAGCGTTAGTTCCCTGAAGACGGACAATTACAGGAATCCCCACAGAACCAATTTTCTCATAGGCACTGACAATACCTTGAGCAACCCTATCACACCTGACAATTCCGCCAAATACGTTAATCAGAATTGCCCGTACATTTGGATCTTTTAGGATAATCCTAAACCCGGCCTCTTCGGTTACAGCATTTGCACCACCCCCAACATCCAAAAAATTGGCAGGCGAACCGCCCGAAAGCTTGATAATATCCATTGTAGCCATGGCTAGTCCCGCACCATTAACCATACACCCAACGTTGCCATCGAGCTTTATAAAATTAAGGTTACTAGCAGAGGCTTCTACCTCGTAGGGATCCTCCTCATCCTTGTCGCGATAAGCAGCAATGTAGGGATGCCTAAATAAGGCATTATCGTCTATTGCCATTTTGGCATCTACGGCAAAGACCCGCCCATCAGCAGCTTTCAAAAGTGGATTTATCTCAAGTAACGATGCGTCGGAGCTAACGTACGCCTCGTAAATCGCCTTAATGAATTTCATGAAATGCTTTAAGCTGCTGCCCGAAAAGCCAAGGTTAAATCCAATCTTCCTAATTTGATTATCCTGAAGACCTATCGGATCAATAATTTCCTTAAATATTAACTCGGGCGTTTTATTGGCGACCTCCTCAATATCCATCCCACCTTCCGTAGAATAAACAACTGCATTTCGTCCAACTTTACGATCTAGTAGAATTGAAAGATAAAGTTCTTTAGGCTGCACTGAACCCGAATAGTAAACATCTTCAGTAACGAGCACTTTTCGAACTAGCTTTCCTTCAGCACCTGTTTGTGGCGTAACCAGCTGCATCCCGATAATTTTATCAGCCAGCTCATAAACTTGTTCGATAGACTTTGCCACCTTTACCCCGCCACCTTTACCGCGTCCTCCTGCATGAACTTGAGCCTTTACTACCCAAAACTTCGAGTTAGTTTCTTTCTCCACCTGCACAGCAGCAGCACGAGCCTCCTCTGGTGTATAGGCAAGTATTCCAAATGGAACAGAAACACCATGTTTGAAGAGAATTTCCTTTGCTTGGTATTCGTGTATATTCATAAAGATAAAAGTTACGAGTGGTATAAAGTAAGGTTGTTGTATCTTTACCCCTCTCTTTTTTAAAGTAATTATGAGAAAACTAGAAATACACGAGTTAAACAGACTAGACGTTGAAGAGTTCAAAAAAGTTGAAAAACACCCCGTAATAATCGTACTCGACAATGTAAGGAGCCAAAATAATATTGGCTCAGTATTTCGCACTGCCGATGCGTTTAGAATTGAAAAAGTGGTACTAACGGGAATATGCTCAACGCCTCCTAACAAGGAAATCCACAAGACAGCCCTTGGTGCCGAAAATAGTGTAGCATGGGAATACTATGAAAAATGCACCGACGCAGTAGAGGCGCTTAAAATAGCTGGTTATACGGTGATTGCCATCGAGCAAATCGAAGGCAGCGTATCTCTCGAAAATTTCAGTTTGAAAGCAAACACCAAGTATGCATTAGTACTAGGAAACGAAGTAAAAGGAGTTGATCCAGAGGTTGTACAAGCATGCCATAGCGCAATCGAGATTCCTCAAGAAGGAACAAAGCACTCGCTAAACATTTCTGTTACAGCAGGCATTGTAATGTGGGAATTCTTTAAAAAGATGTCCTCATAGCTACATTAAAATAGCCAATATAAATAACCAGCACAAAAAAAGGCGACCAAATGGTCGCCTTTTAATATTATATCAACTTCAGAATTAACTAGAGAAGAGATTGGAATGCAGCATTTTGAAGATAAGTATGAAACTCAAATTCAGTTGCAGCAAGCTTCTTTAATGAAGAATCACCTGAAACTGCTTGCTTTAAGTTGCTAAGAACTGCAGACTCGTTACCTTGACGTGCTGCGATAACAGCCTTAAGGTAGTAACCCTTTGGAGAGTTAACTTGCTCTAAAACTTTAGCCGAGTTTTCAGTCTTACCTACTAAAAGTAGAGCAAGAGCTTGGTTGAAAGAGTTAGTACCTGCAAGATAATCAACAGCAGCAGTGTACTGACCCTTGTTGATTGCAATATAAGCAAGGTTGTGCTTAACTTGTTCGCCAGCATCACCTGCTTGAATGAATAACTTTTCAGCTTCAGCTACCTTACCTTGAGCAAGAGCAACAGCACCTAGGTTATTCTTAACGATTGCATCATTATTGATTGCAGCAGCAGCTTCAAATTGTCTTGCAGCATCAGCAACTTTTCCCTGAATAAGGTAAACTGCACCAAGGTTGTTTATTGCCTTGAAACTTTTACCATCAATCTGGATAGCAGCTTCGTAAGCAGTAATCTTGTAAGACAAATCTGATGCAAGTTTAGCACCATAAACAAGCTGATCAGCAGAGATGTTACTAAAATCTTTATTTTGGATTTTAGCCTTAATTTGATCGTCCGATAAGCCTACGTTATTAACGTTAGCGATAAGGTTCGACTTTCTAAGAGCTGGTAGAATAGTCTTCTTAAGATCTGGCCATCCTGCAGAAAGATTCTTAATCTCGCGATCACGAACGTTTGGATCACTGTACATAGAAACAACGCGAAGGATAAGCTCTTTGTCTTTAATGCTAGAAGCATTAACAAGAGCAACGAAACCATCCCAGTCTTCACCTAGAGAAGTAACTTGAGGAGTCCCAATTATATTCTTAACTGTTTTAAAGCCTCCCTTAACAGCAGTCTTTGTAGTTTCACCACGTTTTGCAGATAGCTTATCGTTTAATTCAACTGAACCATCAGGAGAAGCATACGACTTAATTGCAAGACCTTGGAATTTCTTATTAAGAGTATCAGCCTTAGCCTTAGCAATGTATTGTTCAAGTTCCTTAACTTGAGTCTTGCTAAGTTCTTTCTTGTTAACAACAGCCTGATTGATCATAAAAAGAATCTCTGCAGATTGTTGCTCTGGAGTAATCCTTTGGTAAGTTTGATCGTAGAAAATTGGTTCTGCAGCAGGTGTTGCTAAAGTGTAAAGAGCGCTAACTCCATCAGCAAGTTTGTAAGGCTGATCAAAAGGAATTGTCTTACCCTTGTAAAGAATGTTCACGCGAAGCTGAAGCTTTGCCATTCTTAACTGATCGTTATAAGGGAATTCAACTTCTTGCTCGTAGGTTCCACCATTTTCGTAGCTGATAACTTGGTTGTTATCTTTCACATCTTCACCTTGCAAAATCTTAGTTGGAGCAAGAATTTCGCCACCATTGTAGGTTAAAACAGGAGTTACCTCTAGTACGGCCTTCTTGTTAAAGAATTTAACAGGAAATACTACGCTAATCTTTGCCTTAACGACACCTGCTTTGGCCTCTAAGGTTGTAGGAACGCAGGATACCTTAACAAGATCCGCTGTTTTCTTCATCTTTTCGGGATTGCTACAACTTCCCAAAAGAAGTACAGCAGCAACCATCCATGCTAAATAGCTGATACGAATGTTTCTCATAATCGCTTGTCTATTTTGTATTAAAGTTTCTTTTTGAAATCCAGACCATACACTTGCAAACTTATAAATCTTTAAGCTAAAAAAGAAATAATCGGATTAAATAAATAGGGTTTTCAATGTCAATCATTAAATATAGTATAATCTATTCAAGATTAACAGACGTAACATATAAAAGTCAATCCCTTGAACTTAGTTTTATGTTATTTTAACCTACAAAAAAAAAGGAAGAACATCCGTCCTCCCTTTTTTAACTTTTTCACCAGTATGACTACTCGTTATGTTCAGGTCGCGAAGGTCGATCTGTACGCTTTGGGGCATCAGGACGAGGCTCGCGAGGAGCTTGTTCTGGTTTTGGAAGAAGAGCTTTACGACTCAACTTTAACTTACCAGTTTTCCTATCAACTTCTATAAGCTTAACATCAATAATATCACCTTCTTTAAGCACATCTTCAACCTTTTCAACACGATTGTGATCTATTTCAGATATATGAAGAAGTCCATCTTTACCAGGAAGAATTTCTACAAATGCGCCAAACTGAAGAATCGATTTTACCTTTCCACGGTAAATACCACCTTCTTCAGGAACTGCAACGATAGATTTTATCTTCTGAGCTGCAGCCATCAGACCATCTCTGTCCTCGCTGAATATATCAACTATACCCTTATTATCTACCTCAGTGATAGTAATTGTCGTATTGGTTTCCTTTTGAATTTCTTGGATAATCTTCCCTCCAGGGCCGATAATTGCACCAATAAATTCTTTTGGTATAATAATTTGCTCTATACGAGGAACATGAGGTTTGTAATCTTCACGAGGAGCCTCAAGTGTTTCCAATATTTTACCAAGAATGTGTAAACGTCCAACGCGAGCCTGATCTAGCGCTTCTGTTAGAATTTCATACGATAACCCATCGACTTTAATGTCCATCTGAGTTGCAGTGATACCGTTTTCGGTTCCTGTAACCTTAAAGTCCATATCGCCAAGATGGTCTTCATCGCCAAGAATATCAGAAAGAACAGCAAACTTGCCTGTTTTCTTATCTGCAATAAGCCCCATCGCAATACCAGAAACAGGTCGTTTTATCTTAACACCTGCATCCATAAGTGCTAATGTACCAGCACAAACAGTTGCCATAGATGAAGAACCATTTGACTCCAAAATATCCGAAACAACACGAACTGCATATGGATTTTCAGGATTCATTGGCACCATGGACTTAAGCGCACGGAATGCAAGATTTCCGTGTCCTATTTCGCGACGGCTAAGGCCTCGTGAAGCACGAGCGTCGCCTGTGGAAAATGGGGGGAAATTATAGTGAAGAACAAACTGCTCAGTTCCTTTATTAAGCACTTCATCAATTTGCTTCTCATCAAGTCTAGTCCCAAGCGTTACAGTAGTAATTGACTGAGTTTCGCCACGAGTAAAGACAGCTGATCCATGAGCAGAAGGAAGATAACCAACTTCGCTCCAGATTGGACGAATTGTCTTTGTATCTCGTCCATCAAGACGCAAACCTTCATCAATAATCATACGACGCATAGCTTCCTTAAGAACATCGTGGAAGTAACGCTCAAGAATTGACTTATTCTCAGATACGACCTCCGCAGGAAGTGTTGCTTTAAACTCGTTGAGGACAGCGGCAAAGTTAACGCTACGCTCATGCTTAGCGGTTGTTGCTTTTGCTATCTCGTAAACACTATCATAGGTGTTTTTCCACACCTTTTCACGAAGTTCCTCATCGTTGCGCTCGTGGCAGTGTGTACGCTTTACGGTTTTACCCACCAATTCGACTAGTTCCATCTGAGCAACACATTGCTTTTTGATAGCCTC
>CAXYUU010000112.1:0-9119 GCA_964292015.1 uncultured Acetobacteroides sp. | reverse complement strand
CTCAAACCCATTCACAGGGAGCGATTAGCCGTTACCGTAGCGAAGTACGAGCAGCAGACACAACGGCATCAGCCCCAAATCAACCTTTCGGCGCAGGTGGTAGAGGTGCTTAGAACAATAACATCACCCGATAAGAAGTTTCGTACCCGATTCCTTATTAGCGGCATTGACCGCTTTGTATCACTACAGGTCGACGATGTTGCCTACTTCTACTCGGAAAATCGGGTAACCTTTGCCGTTACCAACCAGGGGCGCGAGCATGTCATCGACCTCTCACTCGACAAGTTAGGCGATCAGCTGAATCCCGACCGCTTTTTTCGAACTAACCGCCAAACTATTGTAAGTATTAGCGCCATAAAGGAGGTTGAACCCTACTTCCAAAATAAGGTATCGGTACACGTAATCCCCCCATTCAAGGAAATTATTCTGGTGAGCAAGGAAAAGATTACTCAGTTTAAAATATGGTTAAACTACTAAATGTCGTAACATTGCTATACGGTATCGTACCTTAAAAGAGATGAATATTAATAGAAGTACAATCAAACTGATGAAAATCGGTACTGATTATTACCCAAGTTTCATTCATCATATCAAGTAAAAGGATTTAAAGCATTCATATTCTAATTTAGAATAAACCTAATAGGTAGTAGAACCACTTATAGCCGAATGCTACCCATCGAATAATATCATCAATAGGATAAAAAAAGTGTTTCAACTTCGTTATAAGAACATAGCTTGGGTCGTAACTCCATAATCCTTCGCTTAAAAAACGGGAATACTTACAAATAGAAGTAATATATTCCTGTTAATGATTTTTTTTAGTTACAGGATAACAAATACTCTACTAATTATCGGTAATAAAATGTCTGTATTTGTCATTGGCTATCTACACATATCCTTTTTATCAATAGCTTGTGATGAAGTAAGAAGTAACCTACTTAGTACAAGAATACCTAATGATTTGGGAAATAGCAATACAAGTGTATAATCACAGGATTAGATTAAAATTTTTTTGTTAACACATGAAATTTATAACGTATTTTTAGATCTTTATACTATGAATTACAATAAATAACGTCATCTTTACAATATACACACCATTACCAAGCATTATGTCAAAAGAAAAAGAAGGTAAAGAAAAGTCAGTTAAAAAGCTACCCACAAAAACATTGAAAGAAAAAAGAGTTGCGAAAGCAGCCAAACGCAATGAAAAGGGTAAATCTAGCGGTTTGTAACAAGTGAGCTGTCTTTTGTCGTAAGCAATAAACGACTAACCATAGAAAAAGGTGCTATTATGTAGCTAGAACCAGACATTAGATCTGAGTCGGGCATATCATAATGGCTTTTTCTATTAAATAAAGTAGCAACATCTTTATCTTACTCAACTAACAAGGGCTTTCTCGGCGATGTTAATAGATCGGTACTGTATAATGTAGTACTAAATTCATTACAAAACCTATTCGTTGCAAGTCTAAAACAGACAACTTAAATAGTACTCCAAATATTACCTTGGTCGCTAGGTTGAGAGTGTTTATTTGTCCAAACAAAAATTGAACGTTTATAATACTGCGTACCGTAATAACAATTGCTGTTAATCATCAAATAACTAATGTCATAAGGTATATCACATTGATAATAGGATAGAAGATGATAAGCTATCTCCCTTTTTTAAATCGAAGCACCATTTCTTAGCGATATACGTCTTAATAACTTTTTGCATAATGGCGACTATCCTTTATCAGATAAAGGCTCCACATGAAAGATTTAGCATACTGCATTTGAAATGAAGAGTGTATTTTCAACCCGATACATCCAACTTTCTGATAGCTAAAGCGAAGAATTAGGCATTAATAAATGAATCATATCTATAAATGGGGGGTAATAGGATGAAGTAAAGCCTTGTTTGTTATTTGTAATTTATCTAAATTATTCAAGGCGAAATGTTTTTTTAACACACTATATTGCTGTATATATGCGCAATACATTTTTCAATCTAACCGTACTTGAAATAAATCGTAGCATATTTAAAATAAAACACCAAAATAATGCACGTACTAGTTGCTACTTCTAAAACAATGCGTATATTGCGCTAAATTAGTTTACCGTAATGAATAAAGGAATTGTAAAATTTTTTGATGAGACGAAAGGTTTCGGATTCATCAAAGACGCAAATGCACCAAAGGAATATTTTGTACATTCTTCTGGTCTAGTTGATAGTATCAAAGAAAACGACGAAGTAACTTTTGACCTTCAAGAGGGCAAAAGAGGATTAAATGCTGTTAATGTAAAGCTCGCGTAGCTTATATATTATATAAGACATTTATTGAGGAGAAAGCCTTACGTGTATACGTAAGGCTTTTTTTGTAGTATTATGTACCGTACATCCCATATAACGGATAACCTAGTACAGCTCGTCGACGTATTGAACACGCAAATCACTATTGTTGCAAGAATAAAAAAAACACGCTCCATAAACAAATACGTTAATAGGCTAGAAGAATTTCTTCCGACAGCAGTACTGATTAACGAATCTGATTCCCCACGTTGTATAACTTCGTTTTCTCGCAGCTAATTACCAAGACTTGCAGAACGCTGCAACATCTTACCTGAAGCAATTTTTTTATGAAAGATCAAGCACTACCTATTTATTGCTGTAGGGGATATTAACGAGAATTACTCTCTATACCAATAGGTGAGACAAGTAGGTATCCTTTCACCCCATAATTCACACTCTTTGCCAATCTCCTTAGATCTCCTTGCCCAGTAAAATCTATTTCAACCTGAAAAATACATTTTTAACATTCACAATAAGTCGCTGTATTTTAAAATTTTACCTACACATTCATCTTTAAAAATGGGAAAATAAGATAAAACACCAACCACAATATGAACAAACATTCATTTTAATCGTTATATTTGCCAAACGATTTCACAGCAGGATAGCGGGAATCGAAAAAAGTAGAACAATGGTTAGAGTCAAGGTAGAGGATAAGCGCGAGGCCATACTTAAGGCAACTTTAATGCTGGTGAACAACAGCGGGTTTCATGCTGCGCCCATGTCTACTATTGCTAGGGATGCAGGAGTTTCACCTGGCACAATATACCTCTACTTCAAAAATAAGGAGGACCTGGTAAATACCCTTTACCGCGAGCTCAAGCGGAAGTTTAGCGGTAAAATGTTCGAAAACTATAGCCCCGACTATCCGGTAAAAAAAGGTTTCGAAATTATTTGGCATAACATTCTTGACTATAGGCTACAAGAACCTGAGGAGGGGATGTTTCTCGAACAGTGCGATAGCACGCCCATGATTAGCGATGAAACCAAGGAGGTGGGCTTAAGCTACATTCAACCGCTATTCGACCTGTGGGATAGGGGAATCGCCGAAGGCATTATCAAGAATGTGTCGCGCGGCATGCTCTTTGCCTATTCGTTGTACCCCTTGGTTTACGTTGCTAAGGGGCACATCACCTGCAGGTACGAGCTTAAGCAGGAGTGCGTGAACAACGCATTTACGTGCTCGTGGGATGCCATACGTATGTAGGTCCCTTTTTTTTACCCTTCTTGTGAATGAATATTCATTTTAAAAAAATAACAACAATGGAAAATAGCGAAAGAAAGTACACCGCCATCGCCACGGCAACAGGTGGTAGAAATGGATTTGTGAAAAGTTCTGATGGAATTCTCGATCTGAAGGTATCTAAGCCGGTAGAATTTGGTGGCGATGGTGGAAGTTACACCAATCCTGAGCAGCTCTTTGCCGCAGGATGGTCGGCTTGCTTCGATAGCGCACTTGGCCTGGTGGCAGGCATGCGTAAGGTCGAAATTAAAAGTCGCACCACCGCAGAGATAACATTGGGCACCCTTGCCGATGGAACAATTGGGCTTTCGGCCGTTCTTAAGGTTAAGATAGATGGTGTGGAGAGGGCAGTAGCCGAGCGTTTACTCGATGCCGCACACCGTGTTTGTCCCTACTCTAAGGCAACGCGCAATAATATCGAAGTGGAGCTGATACTGGAAGACTAATCACCTCAAAAAAACAAAAACAATGAACAGACAAATAGTTCTCAAATCGCGTCCTGTAGGCATTCCTACCAACGAAAATTTTCAAATTAAAGAAGTCGCATCCCCAGTACTAGCCGATGGTGAGCTGCTGTTGAAAGCAAGGGTTATATCGGTTGATCCTTACATGCGTGGCAGAATGAGCGATGCCAAATCGTATGCAGCGCCATACGAACTAGGAATGCCCATAAGTGGCGGCGTGGTAGCTGAGGTGGTGGAAAGTCGCGATGCTAAATATAAAGTGGGCGATACCGTTGTAGGTATGTTTCCTTGGCAGGAAATTTTTGTAGCGAAGGCTAACGAGGCAACTAAGGTAGATGGAACCATTGCCCCGCTGGGTTACTACCTAGGTATTCTTGGAATGCCCGGTATTACCGCCTACTTCGGACTGCTAGATATCGGTAAGCCTCAGGAGGGCGAAACCGTAGTTGTGTCGGGGGCTGCAGGTGCCGTTGGAATGGTGGTCGGACAAATTGCCAAATTAAAAGGCGCCCATGTGGTGGGCATTGCCGGCGATGATGAAAAGACGGCCTACCTTAAAAACGAGTTGGGCTTCGATGAGGTGATTAACTACCGCACCTCCACCAATATTTTCGAAGACGTTGCCAAAGCCTGTCCCAACGGCGTGGATGTTTACTTCGACAACGTTGGCGGTGAGATTTCGGATGCGGTTATCGAACAGATTAATGTTGGTGCTCGTATTGCCATTTGCGGTCAGATATCGTTGTACAACTCCACCGAACGACCTATGGGTCCACGAGTTCAAGTATCGCTCCTAAAGAAAAGTGCGCTAATGCAGGGCTTTATCGTAAGCAAGTATGCAAATCGATTTGGCGAAGGTGTAGCCCAGCTTGCAAAATGGATTGCAGAAGGTAAGCTAACCTACAAGCAAACCGTAACAAAGGGTTTTGATAACCTGCCCAACACCTTTATTGGCCTTTTTGAGGGTGCCAATATGGGTAAGGCGTTGGTAGAGGTCGAATAGCTTAAAACAAAGGTAAAACATGAATAATTTTGAATTCTACAATCCCGTAAAGATAATTTTCGGAAAGGACCAGCTTGGTAAGCTAGCCCTAAACATACCCAAGGATAAACGGGTGCTACTGGTATATGGCGGCGGCAGCATTTTCAAAAATGGGGTTCACGCCGCAATTAAGGAGGCGCTGAACGGGTACACCGTATTTGAGTTTGGTGGCATAGAGCCTAATCCTAGGTACGCTACGGCCATGAAGGCCGTAGCGCTCATCAAGGAGGAGAAGATCGACTTTTTGCTAGCGGTAGGGGGTGGATCCACCATAGATGCTACCAAGTTTATTGCCGCCGCTGCGCTATACAACCAAGGTGATGCTTGGGATATTCTCTTGAAAGGTGCTCCGATACACGCTGCACTACCCTTTGGAGTTGTACTAACGCTGCCGGCAACCGGTTCGGAGATGAACTCCGGCGCCGTACTTACCCGTACCTCTACGAAGGAAAAGCTCTCGTTTATGAGCAAGCTAACCTTTCCCACCTTCTCGTTTCTGCTACCCGATGCCGCGGCCACTCTTCCGCAACGTCAGGTGGCCAATGGGGTGGCTGACGCTTTTATACATGTGATGGAGCAGTACATGACCTATCGGGTTAACGCTCCGCTACAGGATCGCCTGGCAGAATCGATTCTTCAGACACTGGTAGAAGAGGGGCCTAAGGCGTACGCCAACCCGGCCGACTACGATGCCATGGCAAACCTGATGTGGTGCGCAACCATGGCGCTAAATGGGGTTATCAGCTGCGGAGTTCCTCAAGACTGGGCCGTGCACGCAATTGGTCACGAGCTTACTGCCGCTTTCGGTATCGATCATGCAAGAACGCTGGCGGTGATATTGCCTAGTCGCTACCGATACAGCATCGGCAGCAAAATGGAGAAGTTGGCCCAATATGGTACGCGGGTTTGGGGTATTACCACCGGATCAACCCAAGAGAGGGCTGAAGCGGCAATTGCGAAAACCGAGGAGTTTTTCCATTCGCTGGGCATTGCCACGAAACTTTCGGAGTATACCGATGTTTATTCAGGCACCGCTCAGGCTATCTCTAAACGATTTACCGAACGTGGATGGTCTGGTATTGGCGAAAAGCACGATCTGACACCTTCGGATGTGGAAAAGGTTGTAGAAATGAGCTACTAGACCTATCAGTAAAAACAACGAAACAAAAAAACAAGATGAAGAACATACTATTTGTACTCACCTCGCACGATAAGCTCGGCGAAACAGGCGGAAAAACCGGATTTTGGATTGAGGAATTTGCCGCGCCCTACTACGTACTATCCGATGCGGGCGTTACCGTAACCATTGCATCGCCTAAGGGTGGACAGCCGCCCATCGACCCAAAAAGCGAGATGGCCGATTCGCAAACAGCGGCTACCCGACGCTTCGACAGCGATGCGACTCTTAAGGAGCAGCTGGCCCACACCATCAAGCTCGGCGAGGTGAATGTGGCCGACTACGATGCGGTCTTCTATCCTGGTGGACACGGTCCGCTTTGGGATTTGGCCAACGATAGCACCTCCATATCTCTTATTGAGACATTTTACGCAGCACAAAAGCCCATTGCATTTGTTTGCCACGCACCGGGTGCGCTGGTTAACGCAAAACTCCCTAACGGCGACCCGCTAGTAAAAGGGTTGGCGGTTACCGGATTCTCGAATTCGGAAGAGGAAGCGGTGCAGCTCTCCAAGGTGGTTCCCTTCCTACTCGAAGACGAAATGGCCAAGCTTGGCGGCCTATACAGCAAGGGTGCCGACTGGGGCTCGTACGTTAAGGTAGACGGGTTGCTAATTACCGGACAAAATCCGGCATCGTCGGAAGCTGCCGCGCAAGCCCTGTTGAAGCTGCTGAAGTAGTTCGAGCAAGGAGACGGCAAGCGGTTACAGCTTAATATTAGCAGCCTGATGGGGTCATTCATGGTAGCCCACACGCAGCTAGCGCGGTATCAACAGGTGAGGGGTATAGCAGTAGCTGGACATCTTCTTTTTCCCATGCCGATATATACGTTATCTCCCGCGCGATCCTATTGATATGTGCAGCAGCCTGCGGTAATTCGTGCGATCTGCGGGAGATAATAGGCATAGGAACCTATATGCTACCGAAAATTCACCCTGTACCCTCCGCTAAAGGGAAATAATCTTCGAAATGGAGTAGAAGCATGTTTTTAATGCAAAATCCCCGCCAATCTACGTTAAAATTATATCTCTGTAGCCATATTTTCGTATTGCTCCAGCCGCATAAAAGGAGTAGCTCCGAGCACTACCAACATCACAAATACCGTTTTGCCTCCAACGAAGTTTTATATCCTTGGATTGCGATTATGTAAAAATTATACATCGAGAGGTTAGAACATCGTAACCAAGGAGGTGACTCCATCTTTAAACCATTTTAGCATGAAACGACAGCTAGGAAAGAGCGAGCTAAATGTCTTCCCCATCGGCCTAGGGGCAATGGGTATGTCGGAATTCTACGGAAAGGCCGACCAGCAGGAGTCGATTCGTACCCTGCATACGGCCATCGACCATGGCGTTAACCTTATAGATACGGCCGATGCCTACGGTTATGGGGACAACGAAATTCTACTACAGAAGGCGTTACACGATCGCTGGGATCGTGTGGTGCTGGCCACCAAGTTTGGCATTGTTCGCGATAGGAACAACCCCACCGCGCGTAGCCTAAGCGGCAAGCCCGACTACGTTAGGCAGGCCTGCGAGGCCAGCCTCAAACGGCTGGGGCGCGAGGTTATCGATCTCTACTACCTGCATCGGGTCGACCAGTCAACACCAATAGAGGATACCGTTGGGGCTATGGCCGAGCTGGTACAGCAGGGTAAGGTTCGCTACATCGGGCTATCGGAGGTGTCGGGCGAGACGCTTCGCCGGGCAAATTTGGTTCACCCCATTACCGCCGTGCAGAGCGAATACTCTCTCTGGTCGCAAGATGTGGAAGAGACCTCGCTGCCGGTAATTCGCGAATTGGGAGTAAGCCTGGTACCCTACAGTCCGCTTGGCCGTGGATTCTTAACCGGAAGGTTCAAGAAATTCGAGGACCTACCCCAAGACGACTACCGACGCTTCTCACCACGTTTTCAGGGCGAAAACTTCGCCAAAAATTTGGAGCTGCTTCGACTAATCGAACAGATTGCTTTCGATAAGGGATACCAGCCATCGCAGCTGGCACTGGCATGGCTGCTCCATCAGGGCAACAATATCGTTCCTATACCGGGAACCACCAAGGCGGCCAACCTGCTCGAAAATATCGAGGCGGTAAATATTTCGCTTACCTCCGAGGAGCTGCTCCTGATTGGTGCAGCAATGAGGAATATTCATGGCGACAGGTACGACCAGGCAGGAATGAATTCCATTAACAGGTAACATCTTATGAAGCTAGTAAAAACGATTTTGGCCCTGCTTTTAGGGGTGTTTATGATTTACGGAGGGGTAAACCACCTGGTTAAACCTGACTTTTTTCTCCCCTTTGTTCCCTACTTTCTCCCCTTTCGCGAGGTGATAGTAACCCTATCGGGCATTGCCCTGATCGGAGTGGGGGCAGGGGTTTTTGTTCCTCGTTTTCGCAAATGTTCGGCAGTGGCGGTATTAGCACTAATGGTGCTTTTCCTTCCGGTTCATCTTTGGGATGTCTTTCGTTCCGACCCGGCCATTGGAAGTCATACCGCAGCCCTAGTGCGCGTTCCATTTCAGCTGCTGTTTATTGCATGGGCCTACTGGATTGCATCGCCATGCGGTAAATGCTCAACGGGCTGCTGCTGATTTCCGATTGAGGGAAAGGGAGAATGCAAAGAAGGTAGACGAAGTTATTTCAGAAGTTATTTCAGAAGTTATTTCAGAAGTTATTTCAGAAGTTAAACGGAAATAGTCGGAAGTTAATCGGAAGTTAGACGGAATGGATTTGAAGTCAAAGAAGTCAGAAAAGTCAAAGAATCTTGGAGTTAAAGAATTTTGAATTCAGAGAAGTCAATGAATCTTGAAGTCAAAGAATTACCCCCCCCCGAAACCCCGAAGGGGTTGAATTTG
>CAXYUU010000111.1:0-9155 GCA_964292015.1 uncultured Acetobacteroides sp. | reverse complement strand
TTCGCGAAGACGAAGGTGGCACCTACGGTGTTTCTGTGAGTGGCCGCACCGACAACTATCCTGTTGGCTCGTTTACCTTCCTGATTGGCTTTGACACCGATCCTAAGCTTATCGATAAGCTTTCGGATAAAGTTAAGCTAGGCTTAACCGAAATGGTTAAGAATGGCCCTTCGGAAGCCGACCTTAGCAAGGCTAAAGAATTTATGCTGAAGAACTACACCGAAGATCAACGCGACAACAGCCATTGGTTAAGCACCATTAACACCTACTACACCTGGAATTTGGATAACCAAAACGGCTACGATGCAAAAATCAACGCGGTAACCCCCGCCGACATTAAGGCATTTGCAGCTAACCTGTTCGCTCAAAAGAATGTGGTTGACGTTATCATTAAAGGTGTTGAGAAAAAGTAAATCGCATCACCAACCTGTTTAATATTTAGTAAAAGAGCTGATCCCGAAGGTAGCAATGCCTTCGGGATCTTTTATTGGGGATAGTGCGAACGCCTACCCCGCAATTCGGATATGGAAATGGGCGTACCCAAAAGCTAAACGTAGGAGTAGTAATCCACACCATGGGTGAATCACCCTGTCCCAAGCTCCCTGTCGGGAACAAAAAAACAGAGGAGGTAGACACCGCTACGTAAATGCCCCCAACAACCTCAACATCCATTAGGTTTACACCACATCAACAACGGAAAGCCGCATTCTCTTTTTACGAACTATTTGTTTATTTTGCAAAACATTTGGCCAAGGCATCCATACTAGTAAAAGAGTATTCGAATGATTGTTGCATCGAAAGTACGAAATATCATCATCCATATTGTTGACTGGTTTTACCCCTACTTTTCGCGTTTTATTCCGCGCGAAACATTCCTTTACCTGGCATGTGGCGGAGGCAATACGGTACTAGACATTCTGCTCTACTTCCTATTCTACAACTACATTCTCGACAAGCAGATGCTGGTATTGGGCTTTTTCACCATTAGCCCACATATTGCCGCCTTTATGATGTCGTTCTGCATAACCTTTCCGCTAGGCTTTCTGCTGGCCAAGTATATCACCTTTTCTCAATCCGACTTACGCGGGCGCGTGCAGCTGTTCCGCTATGGCGTAACGGTGGTGATGTGCATTATGCTAAACTATCTTTTCCTAAAGCTGTTTGTCGAATACTTCGGCTGGTACCCAACCTTTTCGAAGACCATTACCACCTTTCTGGTTGCCATATACAGCTACTTTTCTCAAAAGCACTACACGTTTAAGATTGTGGCAAAGGAGGAAGCAACCAGAAGCTAGCCCGCCAATGGGTACAACCTTCCTAAAGGGGGGATAGCCCAATAGGCGTTAGCCCTCACAATGCGGGTATCTTGAGGATATCGCTGCCGCCTATTCTTTGGCGTTGGTACTGGCAATGCTCATAAAGATAGCAACCGAGAAATTCAACCGCCTAAAGTATAACTTCCCTCTTCGTACGCCGTGCCTCCAACGGCTACCCTCACATATCCGAATAATAGCTGTACATTACCCTACAAGCGTGCAGCTACTGGCAAAAGACTTTACCATTAGGGCGTTGCTACAACCTAATAGAAGGGACATCGACATGTGTTTTTCATCGGAAGCAAGTTTTGCCGGAAGTATCATCATATCGACGATAGGGATTGCCACCATCACCAAAGTTCGTACCCCTTCGCAGCTTGTTTTTGCAAGCATCCCCCTATTTTTTGGCATCCAGCAGCTGGCCGAGGGCATACTCTGGCAAACGTTACCGACTATCGAATACGAGAGCATTCAAAAGCTCAGCACCTACGTCTTTCTTGTAATGGCTCAGGTTATTTGGCCGGTAATGATTCCGCTATCGGTGCTGCTGATGGAGCAAAATGATCGAAGAAGGAAAATGCTGCGAATTTTTCTAGCACTAGGCCTTGCGCTATCGGCATACTACGCCTGCTGCCTGCTGCTGCTTACGGTAACGCCACAAATTATGAGCTACCACATTCAGTATGTCAACAATTTCCCCAAGTCTATTTCGCTGCTCGCATTTGCGGTGTACCTGGTAGCCACCATTATCCCACTTTTTGTTTCGAGCATAAAGCGAACGCACCTGCTTGGTGCACTTATGGCCTTATCGTGCCTGATTACGGCCATATTCTTTACGCAGTACCTTACATCGGTATGGTGTTTCTTTGCAGCACTAATAAGTGGAGTTATTTACTGGATACTCCGCGATGCCAAAATTGCCGCTGCACTGCCAAAGGCGGCTACATTAAACCCAAACAACCATCGGCACCCACGCTAAACGGCAATTGCGGATCGAAAAGACACCCCGTAAGCACCAGCGGGTAGGTTTGCCAATAGGCTCCCTCCCCTTCGACAGCAACGACGCGCTACCCTACCACAGCTCGCCGCTGGTTAAACCTGCTAGCAAATAGCTCCCCATTCGGTCGAAAGCGTTGCCTCAACCCGCCATACCCAAGCAGGCCTACTCTACGGCTCGGCTACACCAAGTTATGTATCATAATATTAGCCATATTTCCACCAGGCAAGCATTGCCCTGCTGCTCTTAGCGAAGGTTCGCGTTGCGCATTTACAATGGCTCATTGCAGATACACAATGGCTCATTGTAGATACACAATGACTCATTGCAGATACACAATGGATCATTGTAGATACACAATGACTCATTGCAGATACACAATGACTCATTGCAGATACACAATGACTCATTGCAGATACACAATGGATCATTGCAGATACACAATGGATCATTGCAGATACACAATGAGCCATCTACACGAAGCTATTCACGAAAATGGCTTTGCCCTCTCCGTATGGCTACGCCCTAAACGAATACGCCGATTTCCTATACTATTTTGCCAGTTTACAGCAGTATACTCGCATTTTCGTGTGGTAAATACCCACACCCCTACACGCCTTTTGCTGTTGCATACCCGCACTTTAGGATAACCTGCCGAAGGGGGGAGGTGGTAAAATGGGAGATGGGAAGAGTAAGCATGCGGCATGTATCCTTTCGACCATACCGCGACCCTTAAAAAAAGAAACTGAACCACACTCATGACAACATGAAATAATCGGCTACATTTATGGCGTCATAGCTACCAGCAACAACCTGCTTTCCTACAGTAAAACATCAACCCATAAATTATAAGCACCGCATAGCAGCAGCAACAGTTACCACGGTCTACTCATTCACCACCAACCTAATTGTACTACTCTACAAATCGCCAACCAATTCATACCAACACCATACCCAGTCAATCCCTTTTACACAAATTGCCCTTTAGGACTTTAACCAACCATTTATCCATATACCTAAACCCATTTAAACGCATGAAAAATAGTTTACTTAGCTACCTCAGCATCCTGATAGTTTACATTGGAGTTGGCTACTTTGCCATCGAAAGGCTAAGGACTGGAGATCCACTCTCCACACCTTCGTACGTAGGGCTGGTGCTAATGGTTCCTTCGCTTATAATCATAACGGTTGCATGCTTTCAGCAGGCCAGCGCGTTTAGCGCCGGCGCCCAGACAAACCATTTGGTCACATCCGGGATATACCGCCGCATAAGAAACCCGATATACCTCTTTTCGATTCCGTTTATCGTCGGATTTATGCTTCTTTTTGGATTTATCCACAACCTTCCCTATGTAGCAATTGTTATTGTTCTACAAATTAGAAGAGCCCGAAAGGAAAGCAGGATACTCGAAACCGCCTTTGGTGATACCTACCGCGAATACCGTAAGCAAACATGGCTTTAGCTACTCCGCTGACAGCATACCAGTTACAAAAGAGCACTATTCGGGTGCTCTTTTTTGTAAGCCAGTAGTCCGCCCCCACCATTTGCCAGCAAGCCGGAATAGCAGCAGGAGGCGCTACCCACTTTGAGCTAACGATTGCGCGTTTCCCATTCTTTTTCGTATTTTTAGCAGCTTACACTTTGGATATCAACATTTCAATCAACCATATAGAATATGTCGAACAGGAGCAATCTGGAGCAGGCGCTCCGCCGCAGGGTGCTGGTACTTGATGGTGCAATGGGCACTCAAATCCAACGCTTTAAACTTTCCGAGGAGGATTATCGCGGCAGCCGATTTGCAAATATTGCAACGCTAGTAAAGGGCAACAACGACCTACTGGTGCTTACCCAGCCTCAAATTATTGAGAGCATTCACGAGGACTACCTCCGTGCCGGTGCCGATATTATCGAAACGAACACGTTTAATGCTAACGCTATCTCGATGGCCGACTACGAGATGCAGGAGCTGGTGTACGAAATCAACCTAGAGGCTGCTCGCATTGCCAAACGGGCGTGCGAAAAGCATTCGACATCCGAGCGCCCCCGTTTTGTTGCCGGTTCTATTGGACCAACAAACAAAACGGCCTCTATGTCTCCCGACGTAAACAACCCAGCCTTCCGAGCAATCAGCTTCGACACGTTGGTTCTGGCCTACTACGAGCAGGTTCGTGGTTTGGTAGATGGTGGATCGGACATGCTACTGGTCGAAACCATCTTCGATACCCTAAATGCCAAGGCAGCGCTCTTCGCCATCGAACAGTATAACGAGGATAACCATACCGATATCCCGGTAATGGTATCGGGAACCATAACCGATGCTAGCGGTCGCACCCTTTCGGGTCAAACCGCCGAAGCATTTCTGGTGTCGGTGTCGCATGTCAACCTGCTTAGCGTAGGGTTTAACTGTGCCCTGGGAGCAAGGCAGCTGCGTCCGTACATCGAAACGATAAGTGCCAAGGCACCCTTCCACATAAGCGCGCATCCTAATGCAGGATTGCCCAACCAGTTTGGCGAATACGACCAAGGTCCCGACGAAATGGCGGCCATCATCGAGGGATTCCTAAAAGATGGCCTGCTCAATATTATTGGCGGATGCTGCGGCACCTCGCCTGCTCATATTGCGGCAATTGCTAAGGTAGCCGAGAGGTACGAACCACGAAAGCTCGTAAAGCAACAACCGGTAACCACCTTTAGTGGGCTAGAACCCATTAGCGTTACTAAGGAATCGAACTTCGTAAATATTGGCGAGCGTACCAATGTTGCCGGATCGAAAATGTTTGCACGACTTATTCGCGAGGGGAAGTTTGAACAGGCTCTCTCTGTTGCACAAGGACAGGTAGAGGGTGGTGCGCAGCTTATCGATGTGTGTATGGACGATGCCATGCTCGATGCCAAGAGCGCCATGGTAAACTTCCTGAACTTGATTGCTGCCGAACCCGAAATATCCCGACTTCCGATCGTTATCGACTCATCGAAGTGGGAAGTGCTAGAGGCAGGACTAAAATGCGTACAGGGAAAGTCGGTAGTTAACTCTATCAGCTTAAAAGAGGGTGATGCCGACTTCATAAAGAAGGCAAAGCTGGTAAAACGCTATGGTGCAGCAGCGGTAGTGATGCTATTCGACGAGCAAGGTCAGGCAGATACCTTCGAACGCAAGATCGAGATTGCGGCCCGCTCGTACAAGCTGCTAACCGAAACGGTAGGTTTCCCTCCTCAGGATATCATTTTCGACCCAAACATACTGGCTATCGCCACCGGCATCGAGGAGCATAACAACTATGGCGTAAACTTTATAAAAGCTTGCCAGTGGATCAAGGAAAACTGTCCGCATACCAAAATAAGTGGTGGGGTAAGCAACCTTTCGTTTAGCTTCCGCGGCAACGACACCGTGCGCGAGGCCATTCACTCCGTATTCCTTTACCACGCCATTAAGGCAGGGATGGATATGGGTATAGTAAATCCGGCTATGTTACAGGTTTACGACGCCATTGAACCAGATTTGCTGAAATTGGTAGAGGATGCCGTGCTCAACCGCAGGAAAGACTCAACCGAACGCCTACTTATCTATGCCGATAGGATAAAATCGAAGGAAAAAGGCGGCGAAGAGGAGGTGAAGAAGGATGCTTGGCGCGATCTTCCAGTTGCCGAAAGGCTCACGCATGCGCTGATAAAGGGCATAACCGAATATATCGATATCGATGTAGAGGAGGCACGCCACAACTACCCTGCAACGCTTCACGTTATAGAGGGGCCACTAATGGATGGCATGAACGTGGTTGGCGACCTATTTGGCGAGGGAAAGATGTTCCTTCCTCAGGTAGTAAAGAGCGCCCGCGTAATGAAGAAAGCCGTTGCCTACCTTACCCCATTCATCGAGGAGGAAAAAGCAAAGAGCGGCGATCTTTCATCAGCAGGCAAGGTATTGCTAGCTACCGTTAAGGGCGATGTACACGACATCGGCAAGAATATTGTTAGCGTGGTGCTGGCCTGTAATGGTTACGACATCGTTGATCTTGGCGTAATGGTTCCTGCCGAAAAGATTTTGGCGGCAGCAAAAGAGCATAACGTCGATGTTATTGGACTAAGCGGATTGATTACCCCATCGCTCGACGAGATGGTATACGTAGCCAAGGAGCTTAAACGCCAAAACTTCAACATTCCAGTAATACTTGGTGGAGCAACCACCAGCAAGATACATACAGCAGTAAAAATTGTTCCCGAATACGACAACGGTACCATTTACGTGAAGGATGCCTCGCGTGCTGTTGGCATTGTTCGTAGCCTCATATCGGAGGACAAAAACCGATTTGTGGCGCAGATAAACGACGAGTATGCCGCCATGCGCGATGAGCATAACCGTCGTCGCAGCGGTAACGAGTACGTTTCCCTTGCCGAAGCGCGCGCCAACCGCGTAAAAACCGACTGGGCAAACCTTCCTATCGACGAACCAAAACAGGTTGGTAGCTTTGTACTCGACAGCTACCCGCTCGACGAGCTGGAAAGGTACATCGACTGGACCTTCTTCTTCTTTGCGTGGGATATCACCGGGAAGTATCCCAAAATATTCAACGATCCTATTAAGGGCGAAGAGGCCAAGAAGCTCTACGACGATGCGCAGGTACTCCTTAAGCGAATTGTAGACGAGAAGCTCTTTACCGCAAAAGGTGTTTACTCCATTCTCCCAGCCAACAGCATCGACGAGGATGTTGCGGTGTTCGACACCAAGGGTAAGGAGATCGGCCGTTACCATTTCCTCCGTAACCAGGAGAAACGTGGCGAGGATACCAAGCCCAACTTCTCGCTTGCCGACTACATCGCGCCGCAGGATAGCGGACGCAAAGACTATATTGGAAGCTTTGCCGTTACCATTCACGGTGCCGACGAGCTGGTAAAAGAATTCGAGGCTAACAACGACGACTACAGCGCCATTATGTGCAAAGTGCTTGCCGATAGGTTTGCCGAGGCTTTTGCCGAACGATTACACGAACGCGTACGTAAGGAGTTCTGGGGATACTCTCCTGCCGAGGAGCTACCTATTGAAGAGCTGCTACACGAGGAGTATCGCGGGATACGTCCTGCTGCAGGCTACCCTTCGTGCCCAGAGCATAGCGAAAAACGCGTAATATTCGACCTGCTTAATGCGGAAAAGAGTATTGGCGCCATGCTAACCGAAAACTACGCCATGTGGCCCGGCGCATCGGTAAGCGGATGGTACTTTTCGCACCCCGAATCGACCTACTTTAACCTTGGTCGCATTACCAAGGAGCAGGTATCGCTCTACGCTAAGCGAAAAGGCATAACGCTAGAGGATGCCGAGAGGATGCTAAGACCGAATTTGGGATACACTGAATAGATATTAGACTTTAGCTGATAGACCTTAGACATTTAATGTCGGTAGTATTGTGGAGGTAATTTAAAACACAAAGGTCTCAACGTACGCACTAAGGCGCACAACGTAAACAGGTAGTCCTTTGTGTTACTTAGTGAAAACCTTAGCGACCTTCGTGTTTAAATACTCTTCGCAGCTAAAATTTCAAACGTCAGATCTAAAGTCTAAAATCTAATGTCTAACATCACATATCTAGTATAAAATGAAAGTAATCGACATAGTAAACCAAGCGCAATCGACACTTTTTACATTCGAGCTGCTGCCTCCACTTAAAGGAGCCGCATTTCGCGAAATAGAGGAATCCATAGAGCATCTTCTGCCCTATGCACCATCGTATATCAACGTTACCTACCATCGCCCCGAGGTTGTTCTACGCGAACAGCCAAATGGCTTTTTGGAACGAAGGATTATTAAGAAACGCCCCGGAACCGTTGGCGTTTCGGCCGGCATCAAGTACAAGTATGGCATCGACGTGGTTCCGCATCTGATTTGCGGCAGCTTTACCCGCGAGGAGACCGAAGATGCCCTTATCGATCTCAACTTTCTGGGTGTCGATAACGTACTTGCCCTTAGGGGTGATGCCGAAAAGGGAATCAATAATTTCTTGCCCGAACCGGGAGGTAATAAGCAGGCAATCGATCTGGTTAAACAGATAAACGATCTTAACCGCGGAAGGTATGTCGATCCGGAATCGGCCAATATCCATCAAACCAACTTTTGTGTTGGCGTGGCCGGCTATCCCGAAAAGCATTCCGAGGCGCCTAACATGGAAACCGATTTGGCCAACCTTAAGGCAAAGGTAGATGCGGGTGCCGACTACATTGTTACGCAGATGTTCTTCAACAACGCCAAGTACTTCGAGTTTGTAGAGCGGTGCCGTGCCATTGGCATTACCGTTCCCATCATTCCCGGTCTAAAGCCCATCTCCATGAAAAAGCATTTGACGATGCTTCCTCAAATATTCCACATCGATCTTCCTCAAGACCTCGTTAGTGCAGTAAATCGCTGTACTACCAACGAAGCGGTTAGACAGGTTGGCGTAGAATGGGGAATTGCGCAAAGCAAGGAGCTAAAGGCTGCAGGAGTGCCAGTACTACACTACTACACCATGGGCAAGCCCGACAATATCGAAAAAATAGTAAAGGAGGTTTTTTAACCTCCTTTTTTTTACCGTTAATTCCATTTAAGCTGCAATTTGTAAGTGAAATCCCATAATTAGCTCAAATACCTTTTTTTAAACATAAATTTCCATGTATTCCCTATCCCATTTTAGTATAATATTGCAGTGTAAAACAACAACTAATAAAGGTGAAAGCAGAACTAAATGTACGCTGCATTTTTTCGATAGCATGGCTAGCCATGCTATGCCTTCTTTCCACCTCAAGTAATTCGCTGCCTGTATCAGGAAGCCTATTTGCTTCTGAAAGAACAACAACGCAATTAGCAGACCCC
>CAXYUU010000110.1:0-9177 GCA_964292015.1 uncultured Acetobacteroides sp. | reverse complement strand
ATACGAGGCGGTATCGGCACAGGTAATGGCCATTTTTAGGGAGTTTACCCACAAGATAGAGCCGCTTTCGATCGACGAGGCCTTCCTCGATGTTACCGAAAACCTGGTAGGCCTCACCTCCGCCACCGAGATTGCCAAGCTCGTTAGGCAGCGAATATTCGAGGAGACCGACCTCACCGCATCGGCAGGGGTGTCGTACAACAAGTTCCTGGCCAAGATAGCCTCGGGTATGAATAAGCCCAACGCCATAACGGTGGTTCGCCCCGAGGAGGCCGAGGCATTTGTGGAACGGCTACCCATCGAACGGTTTTACGGCATCGGCAAGGTTACCGCCGAAAAGATGCACCGCCACGGTATCCACACCGGCAAGGACATGAAGGAGCACGAGCTCCACGAGATGACCCGCCTGTTTGGCAAAAGCGGCCTCTTCTTCTACAGCATGGCGCGCGCCATCGACGAGCGCGAGGTAAAAACCACGCACCTGCGCAAGTCGGTTGGCGTGGAGAACACCTTCGAAAAGGATCTCACCACCAAGTTCGAGCGCATTGCCGAGCTGTACAAAATTGAGCAGGAGGTTTTCGAACGAATCAAGGAGGCCAACTTCAAGGGCAAAACCATCACCCTAAAGGTGAAGTTCCACAACTTCGAGCAGATAACCCGCAGCAAAACCATCAACGGGTGGTTTACCAAGTTCGATACCATCCACAAGTACGCCAAGGAGCTGCTGCTGCAAAACTACCTCGACGTTTGGAAGACCAGGCTGCTGGGGATATCGACATCCAACACAGAAGGCGAGGAGAAGGATGGAACACAGCTGACGATAAATTTTTAGGAAGAAGCGCCTACCACAAGGAAAAGCCCCAAACCGCTCTAACGAGTAGCAACATTAATCTGTATATATCATGAAACAGCTATCCCTACTTACTGCATTTTTTCTACTGTTCTCAAGCGCTATAAGTGCTCAAGTTTATACAACAAGCCAACCCGACATCTTTGGTAATAAAACGACTACCGCAAAAGACCAGTATGGCAACAAAGTAAGAACGGTAACCACTAGCCCCCCCCACATATTTGGGAGCATCACCACAACCATTAAAGACCAAAATGGGAATAAAATAGAATCGTCAACCACTAGCAAACCCGATATATTTGGTGATAGAACGACTACTACAAGAGATCGGTACGGCAATAAAATAAGAGAAGCAACCACAAGTCACCCCGACATATTTGGTAGTATAACGACAACCATTGAAGACCAATATGGGAATAAAATAGAATCGTCAACCACTAGCCAACCCGACATATTTGGTAGCATAACCACAACCATTAAAGACAAAAATGGAAGTAAAGTTGGAACACTAACCACTAGCCAACCCGACATATTTGGTAGTACAACCACAACGATCAAAGACCAAAATGGGAATAAAGTAGGAACCGTAACCACTAGCCAACCCGACATATTTGGTAGCATAACCACAACGATCAAAGATCAAAGTGGAAATAAAGTAGGAACTGTAACCACAAGCCAACCCGACATATTTGGTAGTACAACCACTACCATTAAAGACCAAAATGGGAATAAAACAGGTGCTGTAACCGCTGGACAAAAGGATGTTGTTGATATTACAGAAATAGCCGTAAAGTACATTTATGGTAATCTAATAAAATAGCAAAAGGCTAGTCGAAGGGTGACCATTATGCAGGGGGTAGTGCAAAACGTCTCGATGGATGACCACTCACTAACACCTAGAAATCGACACCAAGCGATTGGTGTGTACTCCCGAACTCCTGGAAATGGACACCAAGCGATTGGTATGCACTCTCGAACTCATGGAAATCGAAACCAAGCGATTGGTGTGCACTCTCGAGCATCTGGAAATGGACACCAAGCGATTGGTGTGCACTCCCGAGCTCCTGGAAATCGACACCAAGCGGTTGATGCCCACCGAATCGCTCCTACCGCTACCGATAGCCGAATTAGAATCCCCCGGGCACAAGCAAAAACCGCAGAAACAGAGGCGTAGGCAACGCCTGCACCAAGCAAAAAAGGTCTAACCGGGTTGTAAAACCGGTTAGACCTTCGATGTATACTTTTAAGCGAGCGCTACGCCTCTACCAAATCGGCCACCTTTACCGGTGCATTTCGACGCATCAGCTGGCGCAGTACGATAAGGAAAAGTAGCGGTAGCACGATGCCCTTACCAATGCTCGAAATGGTGATAGCCCACCAAACACCCGACAGCTGTAGCGAGGTGGAGGTTAGGTATAGCGCCAGCGGAATTCGCGCGGCCGTTAGGGTGATCCCCTGAATGGAGGGTGGTAGCGTTTTACCAATACCCGTAAACCCGCCTGCCGAGGCGATCTCGAATACCATAAAGAGCTGCGAATACCCCAAAATGCGAAGGTAGATGGCGCCCTGCTCGATGGCGTGCTGCTCGTGTACGAACAGTCCAAAAATGGCATCGCCAAAGAAGATGAAAAGACATCCGATGAGTAGCCCCCAAATGGCAAGCACCCCCATGGTACTGAAGTAGGCCTTCTTTATGCGCAGAAACTTTTGCGCTCCGTAGTTTTGCCCTACAAAGGCGCTCAGCGCCGACGAAAAGCCCTGTGCGGTATTCCACGAAATTGCCTCTATTTGCGCCCCAATACTCAAACAGGTAACGCCGATGTAGCCCCACTCTGCAGCAATACGGGCTAGGTTCATAGAAAAGAAGGCAAAAAGCGAATTCTGCAAGCTCGCCGGAAATCCGCGTCTAAGGATCATCAGAACAATGGGCCACTCCGGTTTTACAAACATGCGGAAGTGCTTAAACAGCTTACGCGGACCGGTTATCTCGTAAATAAAGATGGCGGTTACCACTCCCTGAGCCAGCGTGGTGGCCAGTGCAGCGCCGGCAACTCCCATTTTAGGAAATCCAATACCAAAAATAAGGAACGGGTCGAGCACCAGGTTGATCACCAGCCCAACAACGTTGATGTAAAACGGAATCTTACTCTGCCCTGCGGCGTTATAGATGCTCGAGAAGGTGGCGTTTAGGAATATAAACGGCGCGCTAAACGCAATAATGCGAAGAAACGTCTCCCCATCGTGCGAAATGGTGGGGTTCAACCCAAAAAAACCGATAAGCGATGGTGCTGCAATAAGTAGAATTGTCCCGTATACCAGCGCAAGAGCGAAGGCAACGGTTAAGCTGTTGGAGGCAAACGTACGCGCCTTATCGATTAGCCCTGCGCCAATCGACTGCGACACGCCCACCTCGGCACCAATTTTCGTATTCAGCGCAATGGCGTTGCCTAACCAAACAAAAAAGCTGGCCGCACCTGCCGATGCAACGGCAGCACTGCCCAAGCTTCCCAGCCAGGCGATGTCGACCATGGTGTAGGTCATCTGCACAAACGATGTAGCCATAATTGGAATCGCCAGCTTTACCAGCTGCGACATAATAGGTCCCTTTGTAAAATCTTTTATCCGATTCAAAACTCTCTAATTTGCCGCAAAGGTAATTCAAAAAGGGAGAATCAAATGGAGGCCAACGGTCGCAAGTATCAAGTATCAAGCCTAAAGTGTCAAAATCAGGCTGCCCAAACTTCGCAACATTCCCTTTTATAGCCGAGATAAAAAGATACTGCCCCCCTAGGCCTACGCTCATCGACCTAGCTTAGTATCAAGACGCAAGAGGTAGGAACCGCGCCAGGTCGATCGTATTTCAACAACTTCCCCATTAAACACCTAGGTATAGGGACATGCAGGTCAAAGCATTGTTACTCTTTAACGTCATTTACCTTTACTTGTAACTACATCCCCCCTCCTTCATGCTATCGCGACGCTTCCGCCAGCAATACCAAACAGCCTACACTACATTTTTGTGTTCAGGCTTTGTGTCCAATTAGGGAGTACATCTGGGGAATTATAGGAACACCCCTTAACGCGAACCCCTCATCACCACCTCAAAAAAAAAGCCCGAGCCAATCATGCTGGCTCGGGCTACTATTTTAGAATGACAGGTTACTTAACTCGTTCCACCCTGAAACCTTCACCATGCTTAATAAGGGCAGCGTCGGTATTGATGTAGCCCCCATTTTCGCCCACCTTCACAAAACGGAATGGCGTATGTATATTCTGGCTGGACAGCTTGGGTAAACATCCGATAAAGTCGGGCCCATTCTTTTTAAGCGCGTTGATAAAGTAGTAGGCAACATCGAAACCACGGAATGCGTAGTTGTTGGGCTCTGCCTTGTAGAAGTTTCGGAAGCTGCGCACAAACGACTTGGTGGTTTCCGCACTGTAGTCGGCATAGTTTTGTACGTACATTTGAACGTTTGCACCATGGATATACGCCATATCTACGCTGGTAAACTTAAGCCACTTTTGCCTTCCAAGCACCTCCACATCGTAGCCTTTGCTAGCATTGGTTAGATTTTGCAGGAAGTCGAGCACAAACACCTCGTTATTCGATAGCACCACAAAACGGTTATTCTTGCCCTGTACCAGCTTTGCTTTTAAAGCCTCGCGTTGCGAAACGGCATTATTACCCTGACGGTAGCTTAGCTCGGGCAGCTTTTCCTTAAGCGCCGCCTTAAACTCCTTTACCAGCTTGGCATCCGATCCATCGGAAGGAATTACCAGGGTGGTTTTACCATCGTCCCTTCTGGCATACTCAACCGAAAGTCGGGTAAGCGCAGTGGCATCGTTGGCCACCTGAACAAAGTAACGATTGTCCTTAACAACCGATTCGGCAGTAGCCAACGGCGATACCATCGGAATCTTATGGCTTTCGGCAAACTTTGCTACCATCGGAATTGCCTCGGAATACACCGGCCCAATAATAAGGTTGGCCTCCTTAAGCACAGGAGTCTTCAACGCCTTAGTAATGGCATCAAGATCCTTGTCCGTTTTGGTGTCAATTACCGTTAGCTTCACCGAAACCCCGCTATTCTTTAGCGAGTCGATGGCAATCAGCGTACCCTCGTAATACTGCATGATATCCTCGTACCGGCGTGCGCTGGAACTTTTACTCGACGTATCAATAACTGCCGTCTCGCCTCCTAGTGGAAGTATCAGCACGACATTAAATACGGTACCTGGCTTGTAGGTGTAATTCTGACAATCGGTGGTTGTTACATTTTTTTCAGCTACGCTAGCAGCAGGCTCGTCAACGCTTACCTGTTTGGGTGATGCGATGGTAAGCTGCTGTCCGGTCTTTAACCCTTCACTCTTTAAAATGGGGTTACCAGCCACGAGCTCGTCGATGGTAATGCCGTATTTTTTAGCGATGGAGGTAAGCGTCTCCTTGGGAATAACGTCGTGAACTATCGCTTTCGAAAGCTTAGCAGGCACCACTTTTGCCTGGTTGATGGTGGCCTTAGCCTCAGCCGTTTTCTGCAACTTGGGTGCTTTGCTTTCGTCGCTGGTAATAAACAAGTTTTGATTCTCCTGAATGTTAGAATCGCTAAGCAGGTTTATCTTCGAAAGCGTCTCGGTTGGGATGCTGTATAGCTTCGAAATACCGTAGAGCGTCTCCCCCTTTTTTACGATATGAAAGACTCCCCGATTCGCATTTGGGTTTTTCAGCTCCTGTACAACAGGAACCTTTAGGGTACTCCCAGCCTTTATTCCTTGGTAGAGCTCGGGGTTACTTTCTACAATAGCCGTTTGGGCTACTTGGTAGGCTTTTGCGATGTTGTAGAGCGTTTCGCCCGTACGAACAGTATGAATGTAGTAGAGCTTTCCCGAAAGTTTCACCTTATCCTTCGACACCTTAACCTGAATAGAGTCTGACTGCCCACACACCGGAGTATTGAATAGCAGAGCATTAACCAAAAGCAACGTAAAAAAATATCTCATATCAACTGTAAATCTAGATAGTTACAAATCTATAAAAGTATCTGCTAATATCGAACTGCTAAAAATTCTAACCGCAAATTAATGCTAAAAACAAGGTCTTCAAGGTTGTTTCTAGGTAACCGTAACTCTATTTTCCGTATGTTTGCCTGTTTAACGGAACACAACCAAATGTCATCGATAAATACCGGAATCAAAAACGTCTTCGTCGTAGCCATAAATCAGCATCGGATTTTGGGAAATATCTTTATCCCAATCTTTGTTACCCCCGTTGCCAACAGCATTTATAATATTACCGAAATTCTTCACGGGAAAAAGCCCGAGAATTTTGAGCTGACTGCAACCGAACAGGAGATTCTGAAGATCTGCAACGAGTATTCTGAGAAAGTTTTAGCCGAAAAATTCGCTAAAACACAGAACACTAAAGTATTTATCGAGAAAATGGTTCCTGCTCAATTCGACGAGCATATCCGTCCGTACATTGAGAAAAGAATGCACAAGGTAGCCGGCATACTGGCTAACAATCAGCATATCGGATTCTACCTTAAGGATAAGAAGTACAACAACATTTACGAGGATAATAGGATCGTTGTAGAACCCCAAGCGGCAGTTCCCATTTTCAACTTCGCGCTATCAACCGAGGGGCTAAGCTACCACATCCATGCACAGGTTAACGATCAAACCATTCCGCTTACCGATCGACATGTGGAGGCAATAACCAACACGCCTTCGCTGCTGCTGCTAAACAGCAAGCTGTACCGTTTTGATGGCATCGATAGCAAAAAGCTAACCCCATTTTTCACCAAGCCTTGCATCGTTATCCCCACCACCACCGTACGTAAGTATATGGAGTCGTTTGTGCTAAATGCGGTAAAAAGTCAGGTGGTTAATGCCAGCGGATTCGACATTATCGAACCCACCGTTCCTGGAATACCCATACTTACACTCGAAAAGGGGCTCGACGGAAGGGCAACCCTTTCGCTAAAGTTCAGCTACGACAATCGCGACTTCTTATCGGGATCTAAAACCGAACCGCTAGTAACCTTTGGCGCCGACCAAAAGCGCTTTGTGTTTACCAAGTACGGTAGAAATACCGTTGCCGAATCGGCTGTTGAAAGAGCTATCGCTTCGGCCGGACTAATTCACTACACGGGGGCAACCTACATCATCAAGAATAACGAGGAGTTCGACCCCGAAAAGTCAATTTACAAAACAGTAGAGTGGCTAAACGAGCAGGCATCGAACCTAAACTTACAGGGCATTAAAGTGGGACAAGCCATAGCCGGTCTTCCATTTTACCTTGGCACCTGCCAGTCTCTTCTTGCTGCACAAAGCGACCCAACGGGTTTTATCGTAAAAGGGGGTGTTCGTTTTGGTGACGATTTCGTTCTCCTCTCGCAGATTCGCAAATGCGTTATTAAAGGTCAGAAGATGGTCACCCTCGAAAGTGGGAAGCAGGCCATCATCCCTCAAAGCTGGTTTAAGGAACGCCGCCAGCTGCTCATTTTTGGACGCGATGTAAGCGGAAACCTACACCTTCAAAAGCAGCACTTCTCGCTTGTTGAAGGGCTAGAGGGTATCGACTCTACAGAAATTGACTCGTTAAAGCAGTATTCCGAAACCGACTTAACGCCATCGGCAAGTAGCGTAAAAGGGGTTAATGCAACCCTGCGCGACTACCAGAAGTTAGGCTTTGCCTGGCTGAAATACCTTCACCTAAACAGCTTTGGTGGCTGCCTTGCCGACGACATGGGTTTGGGAAAGACGCTTCAAACCATTTCGCTACTGCAGCATTGTAAAGACAACTTTACCTACGAACGCGAGGCATCGATTAAACCAAGCAGCACATCCAACCTATTTAGCGCCGAAGAGGCGGCTAACGCCGATACGGTTACCACTAGCCATCCCGTTAGCCTGATTGTGGTGCCAACATCGCTAGTGCACAACTGGCGAAACGAGCTCCGCAAGTTTGCGCCCAACATCAAGATACACGAGCATATTGGAGCAACACGCGCCAAAAGCCCGTCGGCATTTTCGCCTTACGACGTGGTGATTACCTCCTACGGGATAGTCCGAAACGACTTGGAGATGCTACAAAAATTCAAATTCTACTACCTCATTTTAGATGAGAGCCAAACCATAAAAAACCCCGACTCGGCAACCTACAAGGCCTGCATGGAGGTTAATACCCATTTTAAGCTTTCGCTTTCCGGTACGCCAATCGAAAATGGGCTTACCGACCTTTGGGCTCAAATGAATTTCCTAAACAAAGGGCTGTTGGGCAACCTGTCTCTCTTTAAGGAGCAGTATGTGATTCCAATCGAAAAGTTCAACCACATGGGCCGTCAGGAGAAGCTCAAAAACCTGATCGAACCATTTATACTCCGCAGAACCAAGGAAAAGGTGGCATCCGAGCTTCCTGCGGTTACCGAGCTGGAGATCATTTGCGAAATGACCGACAAGCAGCGCGACCTATACGATGAGGAGAAACGTCTGGCTCGCGAAAAGATGATTTCGGAGTTTAAGGAGGGCGATCCCAAACGCGCTCGCTTTGTATTCCTACAGCTGCTCACCAAGCTACGCCAAATTGCCAACCATCCATCGCTTGCCGGATACGAAGGGTACAACGAATCGGGTAAATTCGAAGAAATCACCCGTAACATCGAGAATGTTATCAACGAAGGACATAAAGTTCTGGTATTTTCCTCGTTCGTACAGCATCTCAAGCTCGTTGCCAACTACCTCGACGATGCCAGCATCCGCTACAACATGCTTACCGGAAGCACATCCAACCGCCAGCAGGTAGTCGATCAGTTTAAAACGGAAGATAACGTTAAGGTTTTTCTCATCTCGCTTAAGGCTGGTGGTGTAGGGCTTAACCTTACCGAAGCCGACTACGTATTTATTATCGATCCGTGGTGGAACCCTGCAGCCGAAAATCAGGCAATAAGCCGCTCGCACCGAATTGGACAGGAGAACAGGGTATTTGCCTACCGCTTTATCACATCCAACTCCATCGAAGAGCGTATTATTGAGCTCCAACGACAAAAATCGGAGCTGGCAGATATCTTTGTCAACACAAACAATCCGCTGAGTAAGATTTCAGAAGATATTTTACTTCAGCTGCTCTAGAAAATATAAAGGGGACGATTCGGATTGCGAATCGTCCCCTTCTCTTTTCTTCCTAAATCTACCTTGCTCCGAGATACTCATCCAAGCTCACCACCTTGCCGTAATAGGTCAAGGTCGACAGCGTAGCCCGATGAACATCCTTTGCCGATACCGTCCAAAAAAGTGTGTCTATAAAAAAAGGTTTCCAACAATTATTAGTT
>CAXYUU010000109.1:0-9270 GCA_964292015.1 uncultured Acetobacteroides sp. | reverse complement strand
GAAATTTCGTGATACCAGCGTCACATACTGGTATCGACCAAAAATAGAAAGAAGATGAAGAATTTCGGATTGATTGGGCTCGCAGGTTTTATTGCAGTTCGTCACTTAAGGGCAATTAAGGAAACGGGTAATAACCTTTTAGCAGCCTTAGATAAGTTCGATAGCGTAGGTGTCATCGACAGCTACTTTCCTAATGCCGACTTTTTCGTTGAGTTCGAACGGTTCGATCGTCACTTCGATAAGATGAAGCGTAACGGTCAGAAGATCGACTACGTGAGCATCTGTACGCCCAACTACCTTCACGATTCGCACATCCGCTTCGCCCTTCGTCAGGGTGCCGATGCCATTTGCGAGAAGCCGTTGGTGCTTAACCCTTGGAATATCGATGCGCTGGGCGTAATCGAGCAGGAGACCGGACGAAAAATCAACAATATCCTTCAGCTACGTCTTCATCCAACCATTATTGCGCTAAAGGAGGAGATCGAAAACGGTCCTAAGGATAAGATCTACGATATCGACCTTACCTACATAACCAGCCGCGGCAACTGGTACCACACCTCTTGGAAGGGCGATGTGCAGAAGTCGGGCGGCATTGCCACCAACATCGGGGTGCATTTCTACGACATGCTAACCTGGATATTTGGCGACGTGCAGCAGAACACCGTTCACGTTTTGGAAGCCAATAAGGCCGCCGGCTTTCTGATGTTGAAGAATGCTCGCGTTCGTTGGTTCCTAAGCATCGACTATAACGATATTCCACAGGATGTTCGCGAGCGTGGTGCGCGCACCTTCCGCTCCATTACGGTTAACGATCGCGAAATTGAGTTTAGCGATGGCTTCACCGACCTGCATACTGCCAGTTACAAGCATATCCTAGAGGGTAATGGCTTTGGATTAGAGTGTGCTCGTCAATCGATCCAAACGGTGTACGATATTCGTAACGCAACGCCGATTGGTAAGGTGGGGGATTATCATCCTTTTGTAAAATAAGGGGAATAAGGGAGTAGTGAGTAGGGAGTAGGAGCGCGACTGCTGGTTATTTGGAGTTAATCTTTTTCTTAACCTTGTTATTAAGTGGATAGTATAACAACTCATCGCGACTTGAAGGTTTGGCAAATGGCGGTCGATTTAGTAGTTGAGCTTTATCGATATACCGAAAACTTCCCTAAGTCCGAACTTTTTGGACTGACTTCTCAAATTAGAAGAGCATCGGTCTCTATTCCATCGAACATTGCCGAAGGTGCTAGTCGTAAAAATACGAAGGAGTACATTCAATTCTTGTATATTGCGCTGGGGTCCGTTTCTGAAATAGACACGCAGCTCGAAATAGTAAAGAGATTAGGTTTTGCAGTGGCAGAGCCAAAGATTGAAGACCATCTTCTTCAGGTAAAGAAGATGCTTGTTTCACTTATTAAAACGTTACAAAGTAAGCTAACATAGAGTTCGGATAGCGATCGGTTGTGAGTGCGCAAGCCCACTACTCCCCATTCACAACTCCCTTCTCCCTATTAAAAACATAGAGTTCGGATAGCGATTGGTTGTATGTGCGCAAGCCCACTACTCCCCACTCACCGCTCCCTACTCCCTATTAAATAACATAGAGTTTGGATAGTGATAAGTCGTGCGTAAGCCCACTATTGCCTATTTCCTTCTCCCTACTCACTACAAAGATGTACGATAAGCTAATAAATAAGGAGGCAACACTTGGCGTAATCGGTTTAGGTTACGTTGGATTGCCTATTGCACTTGAATTTGCCCGTAAGTTTAAGGTTGTTGGTTTCGATATCAACGAACCCAGGGTGGAGCTGATGCGTAACGGCATCGATCCAAGTAGGGAGCTCGAAGCGGAGGCCTTTCAGAATGTTGATATAGTTTTCACCTCCGATATAGAGGTGCTACGAACGGTCAACTTTTTTATTGTGGCCGTGCCAACGCCCATCGATGCGCACAACCTTCCAGATTTGAAGCCGCTGTTGGGGGCGACCCGTACCATTGGGCAGGTGTTAAAGAAGGGCGACTACGTTGTTTACGAATCGACCGTATATCCCGGCTGTACCGAGGAGGATTGTATTCCGGTTCTGGAGGAGCTTTCGGGACTAAAGTTTAATCAAGATTTTAAGGTGGGATTCTCGCCCGAGCGCATCAACCCCGGCGACAAGGTTCATACCCTTACCAGCGTTATAAAGATTACCTCCGGTGGCGACGAAGAATCGGCCGAGGTGATTGCCAAAACCTACGAGACCATCATCAAGCCGGGCGTGCATCGGGCATCGTGCATTAAGGTGGCCGAGGCCGCTAAGATTATCGAAAACACCCAGCGCGATATCAACATCGCCTTTATGAACGAGCTTTCGATCATATTTGGAAGAATGGGGATCAACACCTTTGAGGTGCTTGAGGCGGCTGGTACCAAGTGGAACTTCCTTAAGTTCTTCCCCGGGTTAGTTGGGGGACACTGCATCGGGGTCGACCCGTACTACCTTTCCTACAAGGCCAAATCGTTGGGCTACCATACGCAGATCATCAACTCCGGCCGCTTTATTAACGACTCGATGGGTGGTTACATTGCCAAGCAGGTGGTAAAGAAGGTTATTGCTGCCGACAAGGAGGTGAAAAAGGCCAAGATCCTTATCATGGGGGTAACCTTTAAGGAGGATGTTGCCGATATTCGTAACTCAAAAGTGGTAGACATCTACAACGAGCTTAAATCGTACGGTATTCACCAGATTGATGTGGTCGATCCGTATGCCTCTACTAAGGAGGTTTTCCACGAGTACGGTTTTAACCTAAAGGATGGTGTTACCGACCGATACGACGCCATCATTGCGGCCGTATCGCATCGCGACTATATAAAACTTGATAAGGATTACTTCGAATCGATATCGAATCCCGGTTGCGTATTTGTTGATGTGAAGGGAATCTTCCGCGAGCTACGCGATACGTTTACCTACTGGAGCTTGTAGTCTATTAACCACAAAGAACTCTAAGGATAACACAAAGGGCACGAAGAAAAATCTTCGTGCCCTTTGTTGCGTTGTATCCTTTATGGTTAAACAAAAAATCTGTGTCAATCTGTTCAATCCGTTAAATCAGTGTTCCCCACTTTTGGCGTTAGCCCCATCTCTTTGCCGTTCTCTATCATCAGTGCAAAGCCCTCCTCGTAGTTGTTGCCAATTATGCCATCGAGGATGGCGTCCTTAAGCATGGTTTTAAGATCGCCCACCTCGCGGCAGGGGCGAAGCTCGAATACCTCCATAATCATCTCCCCGGTAACGGGTGGTTGGAAGTTACGAACGGCATCCTTAGCCTCAATCTCCTTAAGCTTTTGGCGAACCAGCTGGAAGTTGTTGAGGTGCTTCTCCACCGTGCGGTCGTTTGCCGAGGTGATGTCGGCATCGCAAAGTGTCATTAGGTCATCTATATCATCGCCAGCATCGAAGAGTAGCCTACGTACGGCCGAGTCGGTGACAATCTCCTGCGAGATGACAATTGGACGGAGGTGCAGCAGCACGAGCTTTTGTACGTACTTCATCTTTTCGTTAAGCGGCATCTTCATCGACTTAAAGATGTTCGGAATCATCTTGGCGCCTAGAAACTCGTGACCGTGAAACGACCATCCCTGAATAGGGTTGTACGCCTTGGTGGCCGGTTTGGCAATGTCGTGCAGAATGGCCGCCCAGCGTAGCCAGAGGTTATCGGTGTTGCGGGCAATGTTGTCGAGCACCTTGAGGGTGTGCAGGAAGTTATCCTTGTGGGCGCGGTTGTTTATTACATCAACGCCTTTTAGCTTATGCAGATGGGGAAAGATGAGCTCCAGTAGCCCTGTTTCGTCGAATAGCATAAAGCCGGTCGATGGAATGGGGGAGAGAATGATCTTGTTGAGCTCGTCGTTGATACGCTCCTTCGATACAATTTCGATGCGCTCGCGGTTGCGGGCTATCGATGCAAGGGTTTCGGGTTCGATGGTAAAGCCCAGCTGCGAGGCGAAGCGGATGGCGCGAATCATTCGCAGCGGATCGTCCGAAAAGGTGGTGTCGGGATCGAGCGGCGTGCGGATGGTGTAGCTGTTTAGGTCGTCGACACCGTTAAACGGATCGAGCAGCTCGCCATAGCTGGCCTTGTTGAGGCTCATTGCAAGGGCGTTGATGGTAAAGTCGCGACGCTTTTGGTCGTCATCCAGGGTGCCATTCTCCACAATTGGCTTGCGCGAATCGATGCGGTAGCTCTCCTTTCGAGCACCCACAAACTCGAGCTCCAAGTCCTTGTACTTTACCATGGCGGTGCCAAAATTCTTGAAGATGCTTACCTTACCGCATGGACCGAACTTTACGGCAACGCGCTCGGCCAGCGCAATGCCGCTACCTACCACCACAATGTCGATATCCTTCGACTCGCGGTGCAGCAGCCGGTCGCGTACGAAGCCGCCAATTACGTATGCCTCTACCTGTTGTTCCTCAACAACCTCCGAAATAAGCTTGAATATGGGGTTTTTAAAATATTTGCGCATTCGTCTATTTGTCCTTGTTATCGCTACAACGTTATATCTGTACCTGTTTGTATCGAACAAAACTATGGTGCAGATGTTTGATCGTAAAATGTTGCCCTTTTAGCGGCTGCAAAGGTACTATTCTAAAACATTTATTATGGTAGAAGTTTTAACGACACAATCTTTCAAGGAAAAGATTTTTGACTTTACAACCGGACAGGAGTGGAACTATAAGGGCGATAAGCCCGCCATTATTGATTTCTACGCCACCTGGTGTGGCCCATGCAAGGCGGTTGCCCCTGTGCTTGACGAACTTTCGGTTGAGTATCAGGGTAAGATCGACTTTTTTAAGCTCGATACCGATGCCGAGCAGGAGGTTTCTGCTGCCTTTGGCATTCGAAGCGTACCCAGCTTGCTCTTTATTCCGGCCAATGGTGCTCCTCAAATGGCTGCCGGCGCCCTACCAAAGCATTCGTTTGTTGAGGCATTTAAGGAGGTGCTAGGCGTTTGATTTTTTGGAAGAAGTTAAACGGAATAGATACTGAAGTTATACAGGATCTATTCGGAAGGCATTTCAGAAGGTAAACGAATGGTGAAGTTAAAGGAGTTGGTAAAGAAATGCTGCAGGTTGCACTCTATGCTTAATGCCTTTCCCTTTTATCTTGGTACCCCAGTCTTAATAGGAAACTTTTTAGAAGGTAATTTATCGTAGATGATTCTTGTTACGCTTATTATAAAGGCTGTCTCTTAATTCGGAGGCAGCCTTTTTGTATTGGTGGTGGTGGTTGAAAATCCTCTTCCCGAATCTAATAGCATTGCGTCCCCAAAAGCCAAGCGTCATTGCTTGTAGCAAAAAACCTATCTGGGGTTTTGTACTCCAGCCCGCTAGAATAGAAAACCCGGATTGGGGTTTTGCCTCCAGCTTGGCTAGAATAGAAAACTCGGACTGGGGTTTTGCTTCCAGCTTGGCTAGAATAGAAAACCCGGAATGGGGTTTTGCCTCCTGCTTGGCTAGAGTGGAAAACCCGGATCGGGGTTTTGCCTCCAGCTCGCCTAGAGTATAAAACCCCGATTGGGGGTAACCTCCGAGGCGTAGGGTGGCACTACCAACGAAATGATTCGGTGAACGTCAAAGAGTAGCTACCTATCTGTTGTGGTACGAATGCCGCTTTATACTGCTTTAACTGTAGTTGATTTTTATACGCTATGCCTATCACGTCAAGGAGCTGAGCTTACGACAAAAAAAAATGTACTTGAGCTGTCGCAGCTGAAGTACATGAAAATAACTCATATTATTCTGATAAAAATAAGCTGCTTTAGTCTATCGTATTTGCAAATCGATATTGCTACTTATCTCCCTACAAATGTATGCTGTTGATGTTAACTGATTGTGCTGGGATGATTAAGTAATGGTTATTTTATTCGGATAAATACTCGGAACGTGATTTCTTTTTAGTGGGGTGTTGCTGCTTTTTAAACCATCACCATTCATTCCAAAAGTAGAGTTGTTGCATCGAACTTGCGGCAATATGAGTTGAGGAGGTTTAATGCTGTTCATATTATGTTAACATTGATTTACATTGTCAATATGCTGATAGGGAGTTGGTATGCTTCTTTATTGTGGTAGGTTGCTGCTGCTGGTTGTTGCTTTTTATCCGTCGAATGTTACCGTAGTACGAATTATTGCCTGGTTTTATTAATCATTTGATAAAGGCATTTTAAGGTGCACTTATTCGTGGTGTAGTTCTTTTGTAGTGTAAAAAAACAACACAAAAGTAACTCGTACATGAGAAGGTTTGAGCTTAAAATTACGCTACTATTTCTGGTTGCTCTTTTTTCAACTAATGCTTTTTCTCAGCAGAATGGCAAGGGGATAATTAAAGGGGTAGTAAAAGATAGGTTTACATCAGAAACACTTATTGGTGCCAACGTATCGATTAAGGGGCTTCCTAAAGGATCAACAACTAATACTAATGGGGAATTCGAGATTTCGGTAGTTCCGGGAACCTACGTTCTAGTGGTTAGCTACATTTCGTACGGTAAAGCTGAAATTGAAAAAATAAAGGTTCAGGCCAACCAGTCGGTAAGCGTAAGCGTGCAGCTCGAATCCGAGTCGGCATCGCTTGCAGGAGTGGTGGTAAGTCGCAAGCGTAAAGCCAACACCGAGCTTTCGCTGATTACCTCAATCAAATCGTCGGCACTGGTAACCAGCGGTGTTTCGAGCCAGCAGATTGCCAAAACACAGGATAAGGATGCCTCTGAGGTGGTTCGTCGCATTCCCGGAATCTCCATTATAGATGGTAAGTTTATTGTAATCCGTGGGCTCTCGCAGCGCTATAATAATGTATGGATGAATGGGGCGGCAATGCCCAGCTCCGAGTCGGACTCTCGTGCCTTCTCCTTCGATATGATCCCAAGCTCGCAGCTCGACAATATTACTGTGGTAAAGTCGCCTGCACCAGAGTATCCTGCCGATTTTTCGGGAGGCTTTGTGCAGATAAACACCAAGGATGTGTCGGAGTCGAACTCGTTGGAGCTTAGCTACGGTGCTGGTATTAACGATCAAACCCAATTTAAGGAGTTTAAGATTGCACCTGCTGGTAAGCTCGACTTCCTTGGGTTCGATAGCGGAACCCGTAGCCTTGGTGCCAACGTTCCCTACCGCCTTAATAACGATCTGGCCACTAACGGTACGCAGATAAACGATGTTACCCGCAACGGCTTTAACAACGATTGGAAAACCGAAAACATCGGGTCGCTTGCCCGTCCCGACCAGCGCTTTTCGCTGATGTATAACCGGAAGTTTACCACATCGGGTAGTAAAACGCTGGGGTTGTCGGTAGCTGCCAGCTACAGCAACAGCTATAAGGCTTACCACAATATGGAAAACGCCCTCATTGGATCGTACGATATTGTAAACGACCGTCCCAACTACTTCTTTAAGTATACCGACAACCAGTACAACGCCGAATCGAAGCTCGGCGCCATGCTCAACCTGTCGTACATGCCAAGCGATAAAACAACCATTCAGCTCCGTAACCTGGTAAACCAGTCGGGACGCAACCGCCTTACCGAGCGTTGGGGCGACCAGCTCAACAGCGGCTACTACCAGGAGAAGCAGGAGTTCTTATATTCGAGCCGCCTTACCTATGCCGGACAGCTCTCGGGGGTGCACAATCTCGATGCAAAGGGTAAGTTAGACTGGAACCTGGGCTACTCGCTATCGAACAAGAATCAGCCCGACAGGCGCACCATATCGCGCGATCGGAATATTAACGACAGCTCGTCGCCCCTCGAAATCGACTTTAACGACACCAAACGCCTGTTTGTCGACTTGAACGAAAACGTAGTTTCGGGAGCCGCCAACTACCAGTATAGGGTTGCCCGTTGGGATGGTTTTGCTCCTACTATTAAGGTTGGCCTTTACGGCGAGTACAAGAATAGGAGTTACGATACCCGATCGTTTTACTACATCCTAAATAGCCAGTCGGCAAATCCGTCGTTGGCCTTTCAAACTAACGAGGAGGTGTTTGGTGCAACCAATCTTGGAACAAACGGTGTGTATGCCTACGAAGATACCCGCAATACCGATAGCTATAAGGCCGATAGTAGGCTAGGTGCCGGGTATGTTGGGTTGAATATCCCGTTCAAGAAGCTCAACATTTACGGTGGCGTTCGCTTTGAAAACAACCAGATGAGCCTCACCAAGTATGTCTCTATGGATCCTACCGATTTCGGAACCAAGAAAACGACCTACACTAAGACTGATCTTTTTCCATCGCTCAACACATCGTACAACATTAGCGATAGGCAGCTAGTACGCCTTGCCTACGGTGCAACGGTAAACCGTCCCGAGTTCCGCGAGCTATCTACCTCGGCCTACTACGATTTTGAGCTCTTCAGCTTTGTGAAGGGTAACGAAAATTTGCGTACATCCTACATTCAGAATATCGACCTCCGTTACGAGGTATACCCCAAGGCAGGAGAGACCATCTCGCTGGCGCTTTTCTACAAGAATTTTAAGGATCCCATAGAATCTACCTACTTCGAGAATGCCGGCGGGTACACCTACTCGTTTACCAACGCCAAATCGGCCAGTAACATTGGCGCCGAACTCGATCTTAAGAAAGATTTGGATGCGGTGGGTCTCAAGAATTTCTCCCTCTCGGTTAATGCAGCCTACATCTACAGCCGTGTGCAGTTCGATAATAGCAACACCCTTGAGCATAGCCGACCCATGCAGGGACAGTCGCCCTACCTTATTAATGCTGGACTCTTTTACCAAAACGACAGGGCCAAGCTAACCAGCGGGTTGCTCTACAACGTAATTGGTGAGCGTATTGTGGGCGTAGGTCGCCGAGTTGCAGGTAACCCCAACATATCGGTTCCCGATATTTACGAGCGTCCCCGCAATTTGGTCGACTTTACCTTCAACATTAAGCTCAACCGATTTATTAGCCTTAGCGGTGCGGCAAAGAATCTGCTAAACGAGGATGTGGTGCTTCAGCAAAAGGCCGAATTCACCGATGCTGCCGGCACTTTGCAAACTCGAAATCAAACCAAACTGAAGTATAACCCTGGGCGTAACTACTCGCTTTCGGTAGGAATTAAGCTGTAGGGTGCGGTGGGGATTGAATGTGAAAGCTTGAAGTTAAAGAAGATAGAAGTTAAAGAAGATAGAAGTTAAAGAAGATAGAAGTTAAAGAATATGGGAGATAAGGAATGAGGAAGTAGATAGAAAATAAAGAAGTTGAAGAGGGTATTACGAAGATGAATCTTGACCA
>CAXYUU010000108.1:0-9380 GCA_964292015.1 uncultured Acetobacteroides sp. | reverse complement strand
GTGAGCCAAGGAGTTGAGTAGGAACGTGGTTCTTCTAATTCACCACGGAGTCGTCTTTCTGCATCCTTTAGGTAAATCTCCCGCTCCCTTTTTCCCCTAATCTTCGAAACATCCGCCTCCATACTCATAAGCATGTTACGAGCAATTATGGCATAGGGGTAAACCTTTTTTATATTATATATCAACCGACGGTACTTCTCCTCATCACGAGGCCTTTTAAACTTCTGATAAGGGAATATGTAAACTTTTCCTATAGATACGTTATTCAACGTATCACCATCTACAACTACCTTATTGGGTATAGCGAAGGTGTCCTGCGAAAAAGAGACCTTAACGCAAAGCAACATTCCTAGCAGTAATGATATTTTCAAGACACGCTGAACCATTTGACCAAAGTTTACGCTAACTTTACTTACGATGTTGCAATCCAAATTACCTGCATTTTAAACGATGTAAAAATAGCATTTGTTCAGTAATTTGGATGAACCAATGGCTCCCTATTTAGTTTTAGCATAAAATAAATCTGATGGAAGATAATAACCGCAAATATACTAACGGAGAGATTACTGTTTACTGGCGTCCAAAGGAGTGTGTTCATGCATCAACCTGCTTTACGGAACTACTATCTGTTTTCAACCCACGCAAACGTCCATGGATCGACCTGAATGGAGCGTCAAACGATGCAATTATCAGTATTGTCAACCGCTGTCCAACGAGAGCCTTGACGTTTAGCTGGAATGACATCAAAAAGAATGATGCGGAAACATCTATAAAAGCAGAACGAGACTTCGACATCCTAAAAAAAGAATTTGTCAGCGAGCCGGAAATTAAGCCTGTAACGGCCAACATCATGAAGAACGGCCCTCTACTAGTAACGGGTACGTTTAAGATAGTTGGACCAGATGGCAAGGAGATGAAGCGCATGCAGATGGCCTCGTTTTGCCGTTGTGGTCATAGTGGAAGCCTACCATTCTGCGATGGAACGCACTTTAAAACTGGATTTAAGGGGTGATCAAAAAGGTAGAATCAAACACTCCTCCCAAAAAGTAAATGTCACTTCATCTTTTATAACCATCTAACGTCAGCTATTTAAAATTAGAACAAATGGAAGAGCAAAATATTGATAACGGAACACCTACTGTAGTAACAATCAACGGTCGGGGACCAATTCGTATTGAGGGTAAATTTGAACTTGTAGATTCTTCGGGATTAAAGGTATTCGTAGATAACGACATTGTTAAAATTTGTGGCTGCGGAAGATCAGAAACAATGCCCATCTGCGATGGCACCCACAAAAAATAGCGAACCATAATGCTCCACTTCTTTCGAGGTATTGGACTTGCATTTCAAAGTTATATCAAGTCATTTAGGATAATTGCAGAATGCCGATTGGGATGGGTATTCATATTTCCGATACTTATTATGGTGATAAACCTACTCATAGGCGGAAACATTGCATCCCATTTCACCACGGCAATTTCCGATTGGATTCGTGAAATCATGCCACTATCGATGGGTAACAGCTGGTGGGCAATTATACTACGCTCATTTACCTCCGTTATTATATGGTTATCTCTCTTCTTTGTTCTTGTATATATTGGTGGTTTTATTCTACTAATACTACTATCTCCTATTCTAGTATATACCTCCGAAAAGGTAGATATCCATCTCACCGGCAAAACCTACCCTTTTAAGTTTGGAGAATTTGTCCACGATGTGCTTAGAGGAGTTTGCATAGCGTTTCGAAACCTACTCATCGAAATTGCCAGCACAATTATGTTGATAGGAGTCGGTTTAATCCCGCTAGCAGGACTACTTGTACCACCATACCTAATGGGACTAGCAGCGTACTTTTATGGATTTTCGTTTATGGACTTCACCCTCGAACGCCGCAGGTACAACATTCGACAGAGCGTAGATATGGTAAGGAAAAATAGGGGGACAGCTATTGGCTTAGGATTTACTTACATGGTGCTCACCACCATTCCGTTTATTGGATTTGCGCTGGCTGGATTTGCCTCTATACTGTCGACAGTAGCGGCAACCATTGCCACAAATGAACTTCTCGAAAAAGAAAGAATAGCACAGTAGCGGCTATTCTTCGTCTCCTTCGTCTTCCTCATCATCATCTACCACGTCAGCAGATGCATAGCGGTTACTCTTTACAGTCGCCTTCTTAGAAAGTCCTTCTACAACGATTACAATCTCACCCTTTACATCTTTTTTACTGAAATGCTCGGTAAGTTCGGCAAGTGTACCCCGAACATTCTCCTCAAAAAACTTGGTAAGCTCACGCGATACCGATGCCTTACGATCGGAACCTAAATGTTCGCCCAGCTGAGTTAAGGTTTTTACCAGTCGATGCGGAGATTCGTAAAAAACAATGGTACGATCTTCCGTTGCCATCTTTTCGAGACGAGTTTGACGCCCCTTCTTTTGAGGTAAAAATCCCTCAAATACAAACTTATCGCAGGGGAGTCCACTATTCACAAGCGCAGGAACAAAAGCGGTAGCACCAGGTAAGCACTCAACCTCGATACCACGTTCTAAACAGGTGCGAACCAACAAAAAACCAGGATCTGAAATACCAGGAGTACCAGCATCGGATACTAATGCAACCGACTGTCCAGCGCCAATAAGATCGGCAACCATCTCCACCGTTTTATGCTCATTGAACTTATGGTGCGACTGCAGCTTAACATGAATATTTAAATGCTTCAGTAATATAGATGACTTGCGGGTATCTTCGGCAAGAACTACATTTACCGTTTTAAGCACATTAATCGCCCTTAGGGTAATATCTTCGAGGTTACCTATTGGAGTAGGAACTACATAAAGTTTTGACATATTGACTAGCTAAATTTTCGTTGCAGCAATTCTACAAGCTGGTTTGCTGCATCAGAAGAAGTGTCCCAACTATGATTTTCATGAATATAGATAAGCGCTTGGTCGAGCGATTCAAAACCATTGAGCGTAACAATGGTCTTCTCATAAGCCTGGATATCACCCTTAAAAAGTTCCTTAACTAATAAAAACTTATCATTAAAGCTGATTGCCTTGTTAAGATCGGTAATATGCTGGTGCTGCAACTTAGAAGATAAATCGGGCTGTCTATTGGGAGAAATAGTCTCGTTTAGAAATGCATGTTTACCTTCAAACACATCCCCCAATCGATGATTTTCGATCTTAGTATGATGTGGTTTAACAACTTCTTCAACAGATGGTATTACAACGTTCGAACAAGGCACCTTAACATCAAGCACCTCCTGCGTATTAGCAATAGTGGCATCTTTTTTAGGCTCAACCTTCAACTCTGCACTCTTTGCACTGCAATTAATTGCATTAACAAGACTCGATATGGATTCGAGAATTGGCGATGCCTCTTCGAGTGTTAATCTTGGCAACTCATCTCCCTCCTTACTCCTCGTATTTAGAAGTGGGAAGTCGGGAATTACCAACTCCTCTACATGAGAAGATGGTTGTTTTTTTATTGAAGGTATTGGTTCAAGTTTCGAATGATTATCCTCCTGAATGTCGAAAAAAACACCTTGAAGGCTTGTGTTGCTAGCAGCAAATGCTGTAGGTTTTGACTCTATGTCTGCCGAAAGAGGAGATACAGACAACGGTGTAATATTTTTAAGCTGGGAGTATATCAACTTAAGCTTATCTAATGCTATCTCCCTTTCAATTTCGGGTATTTGACTACTGTTTTTCCATTCGTCGGCAAGCACAAGGAGCTGCCTTAGTTCGGATGAAATTGTTAGTAAGTTCATTGGTGTATGTGCTATTAATTCGATAAAAGGGGACTAAAAAATAATACTTTTGTAAAGGTAGTCATATAAAAGACATTAATAAGGTATGTTTCTGGAAAAATCGTTAAACGGTAGACCGTCAAAAGGTTGGATTGAAGTGGTTTGTGGTTCAATGTTTTCGGGTAAAACAGAGGAGCTCATTCGTAGGCTAAAGCGTGCTAAAATTGCCAACCAACGAGTAGAGATCTTCAAACCCGAAATAGATGTCCGCTACTCGTCTGAAGACGTGGTCTCGCACGACTCGAATACAATACGCTCGACACCAGTGTCAAACTCTGGCAACATACTGCTCCTTTGCGGTGATGTTGATGTAGTTGGTATTGACGAGGCACAATTTTTCGACATCGGACTAATTGATGTTTGCAATGCACTTGCCAATCAAGGAGTCCGGGTAATCATTGCCGGACTAGACATGGACTTTAAGGGCAAACCATTTGGACCTATTCCTGCACTTATGGCTACCGCTGAATATGTTACAAAAGTTCATGCGGTTTGTATGAAATGCGGTAACTTAGCACAATACTCGCATAGAACCGTGATAAACGATAAGCTGGTAGTTTTAGGAGAGAAAGAATCGTACGAACCCCTTTGCCGCAGCTGTTTTAACAAAGCATATAATGTGTCTCAACAATGATAAACAGAGACATCGAGATTTAACTGAATAAAACCGCAATAGGAGTAGACACAAGACAACCTGTTTGACTGAATCTAAGCGTGATACTTGTGTCTTGATACTTAATAAGCATGCCAAACTACACATTAAAGGATATTGCCCTTGCCGTTAGCGGCAAGCTGGCAGGTAATCCAACCGCAACAGTAAGCCATCTGCTGATTGACAGCCGTGGAGCGGTTTCTCCAAACGATTCGATCTTTTTTGCCATACAGGGCACTCACCACGATGGACATCAGTTTGTGGAAGAACTTTACTTAAAAGGAGTTCGAAACTTTGTCGTTGTAGAAAAAGCGCTACCCGACATCAAGACACTGGTAGACGCCAACTTTATTTATGTCGACAGCACGCTAGATGCGCTGCAATCGCTGGCCGCGTTCCACCGAAGGCGCTATAGCTATCCGGTTATAGGCATTACCGGTAGCAACGGTAAAACGGTGGTAAAAGAGTGGGCGTCGCAGCTGATGCATGGAGAGAAAAAAGTAGTACGCAGCCCACGCAGCTATAACTCCCAAGTAGGCGTTCCGCTTTCGGTTTGGCTTATGAGTCCCGAAAACGATGTAGCAATTTTTGAAGCAGGAATATCTCGACCATCTGAGATGCACCGCCTAGAACATATACTGTCTCCCGATATCGGCATCATCACCAATATAGGAGCAGCACACCAGGAAAACTTCAATTCTGTACTCCAGAAGCTACAGGAAAAGCTACAGCTATTTGAGCATTCTAAAATCATCATTTACCAGCTCGACGATAAGCTCATTAATGAAGAGATCCATAAGATCCCATTAAAAAGTAAGCAGCTATTTACTTGGGGAACCAGCAACGATGCTTCGCTCGTTATCATAAGCAAAAAAGTTGACCTAGAAACAACCCTAACCCTACGCTACGCACAACAAGAATTTACGGTACAAATTCCGTTTACCGACGATGCATCGATCGAAAATGCCATGCAAAGCATTTCGCTACTTCTCGTTCTTGGATTCACCACCGAATTTATAGAAGAGCGAGTAAAAAAGCTTATTCCGGTAGCCATGCGGCTCGAGCAGAAAGAGGGCATCAACGGCTGTACCATAATCAACGACAGCTACAACTCCGACATCAGCTCGCTAACCATTGCGCTGAACTTGCTCAACAACCAGAAGTTTGACAAGCGAACGCTTATACTTTCGGACATTTTTCAAAGCGGGAAAAGCAACCAAGAGCTTTATAGCGAAGTAGCCAAGCTGGTTAAGGAAAAGCAGGTAACCAAAATCATTGGAATTGGCCCTGCCATTAGCGCCAACGAACATCTTTTTAGCGATGTTCAAAAACGATTCTACGCCAGCACCGACGACTTTTTGCACTCGTACCACAAGGAGGATTTTACCAATGAGGCGATCCTTTTAAAGGGAAGCCGTAGCTTCCAGTTTGAGCGCATATCGCGTCATCTGGAACGACAAATTCACCAAACCGTAATGGAGATAAACCTCAACGCGCTGGTGAATAACCTCAACTACTTTCGCTCGCTAGTTAAGCCAACCACCAAATTTATTGCCATGGTTAAGGCTTTTTCGTACGGAAGTGGATTCTACGAAATAGCCAGCATGCTACAGTATCATCGGGTAGACTACCTCGCCGTTGCCTTCGCTGACGAAGGTGTTGAGCTGCGCGAAGCAGGCATCAGCATGCCCATAATTGTGCTAAATGCCGAGCCCACCTCGTTCGACCTGATGATTAGCTGCAACCTTGAACCTGAGATTTACAGTACAACTGCACTTACCCGCTTTAGAGATTCGGCAGTACGAGCAGGTGTAACCGACTACCCCATCCACCTGAAGCTAGACACAGGCATGCACCGACTTGGGTTTATTGAGGGGGACATCGACTATCTAACCAAATTTTTGAGGAATGACGAGCGGTTAAGGGTATCGAGCATCTTCTCGCACCTAGCAGCCAGCGACGAGGCTATTCATGACAACTTCACGAACCAGCAAATCACGCTATTTAGCCGACTATCTTCGAGAATAATGGGCTTACTACCCTACCACATAAATCGCCACATTCTTAATTCAGCAGGAATAGAACGTTTCCCAAGTGCCGAATTCGACATGGTTCGCCTAGGCATTGGGCTGTACGGAGTAAGTGCGACAAACCAGTCGCGACTTGAGGTAGTTAGCACGCTACACTCCACCATTGTACAGATAAAAGATATCCCGGCATTCGATTCGGTGGGCTACGGCCGTAAGGGCATGGTGGAGACACCAAAGCGTATTGCCACCATTCCAATAGGATATGCCGACGGGCTAAACCGAAGACTGAGCAACGGGGTTGGAAAGCTAATGGTTGCAGGAAAGCTGGCTCCGATTATTGGAAACATATGCATGGACACCTGCATGATAGATATCACAGGAATTAGCGCTAAGGAGGGAGATGAGGTTATCATATTTGGAGAGAACCCAACCATTCTTGATATTGCCTCGTGGATAGGCACCATACCCTACGAGATACTTACCGGAATATCGAGGCGGGTTAAGCGCATCTACATACAAGAATAAAAAAAAGCCCACCTAAACGCTGGGCCTTTTTTTATCCTAATTCGCTAATTCGCGATAGCTTGCGAATATCTAATATTTTAATTCTCCGCCCATCAAGATGGATAATATCCTCGGCAGCAAAACTCGACAAGGTTCTAATAGCATTGGAGGTAGTCATATTCGAGAGGTTGGCTAAGTCTTCGCGCGAAAGGTAAACCTTAAGCGTTGCACCATCATCCTCGTAACCGTAGGTTTCCTTTAAAAACACCAACGATTCGGCTAAACGACCACGAATGTGCTTTTGGGTGAGAGTTATTGTCCTATTGGTTGAAATACCCAACTCTGAAGCAACGGTTTTTAGCAGTGCAAGGGTAAGCTCGATATTGGAACGAATAATTTTGTACAGAACGGTCTTATTAATAACGCAGATAATACTTTCCTCGATTACCTGAACCGAGGAGATGTAATTCTCGTCGGCAAAAAGTGCCCGATAACCGATCATACTACTTGGCTTTGCCATGCGAACAATTTGCTCGCGGCCACCAACACCTTCCTTAAAAAGCTTCACTTTACCAGCAACCAAAACAACAAGACCAACAGGTTTATCCCCTTCCTTAAAAATAATTTCACCCTTTTTGAAACGATGCCACGTTGAATTTGCAAAAATCATCTCTTTATCTTCGTCAGAGAGATGGGCAAATACGCTGTAGACATTCTCGATATACGTTTTGGGGTCAATTTCGTGATGTCTCATTTTTTCTACCTAACTTTTAAATTCGTCAGCAATCTGATTAAGTAAACCTTACCTCTAACCTACGCTTAAAACTGGCTGATTGAAAAAATATTCTGTTTTAAAACATAAATTCAGGTCAATATTAGCAAAGATACATGTCATAAAAAACTAAAAATGTCCATTTAATTGATTTTAACAGACACATGGAAATCACCGGTAGCCTTTTAACATCGAACATTGGATAAGAAGCAGACGTTTTTGAAGAGGTATACCGAAGCTGCCGGGATTAACCGCTACACGATTGCTCCTATTAGAAGCTATCCAGCGGGTGCTTAGAAAAGAGAGGTGGAGTAAGAAAATGCCCCTCGATTGTGGATTTCGGCATATTTTACTTCGACAATGCCCGCATGAATTGCCAGATGGCGAACACTATTTACTGCTGTACTAGCCAGAGATTGGCCAGATTTTATTTTCTTTGCGCCAAACTCGTGCCAAGGTATGACACCCGAACTACAAGCCATTCTTTCGAGAGCGAAGGATAACCAAAACAGGATAAAGGATTTTTTAGGCAAGCTGAAGTCTAAGAAGGTAAGGAATCTCGACAAGCTCTTTCACGAGCTACACGATGAGGTATTTGAAGAGATAGACTGCTTAGACTGCGCCGGTTGCTGCTCGACTATCAGCCCTATGATTACGGATAACGATATTGCCCGGATGGCAAAACATCTGCGCATGAAGCCATCGCAGGTGGTGGATCAGCATCTGCACCTAGATAGCGATAACGACTACGTATACCGCCAAACACCTTGCCCCTTTTTGATGAATGACAACTGCTGCAGCATTTACGAATCGCGCCCACGCGCCTGCCGGGAGTACCCGCACACCGACAGGGTGAACATGCACCAGATACTGGATCTTACCTATAAAAACGTGTTTTTCTGTCCGGCAGTAGCCCTAGTGGTAGAGCGCCTTCAGCAACGGTTAGGCTAGTACTTCAGCTCGTCGGATTTCATCAGCTGAACCATCCATAATACGAAGGAAATACCGATGTAAAGAAGGATAACCAGCGGAAGTGCGTAGAGCTGAAAAAGTACAATCAGCAAAATGGAAGCGGCAATAAAGCCATACTTAACAACATTACCCTTAAGCCCGAAGCTTTTAAACTTAAGCGCAAACATGGGCATCTCGCAAACCAGCAGGTACGAAAACAGGATCGACACAAAGAACAGCGTCATTGGATGAATGACGATGCTTTGGAGCAGGGGGTTTTTAGACGTCACGGATATAAATCCTAACGAAATAATAAAAATGGCATTTGCCGGTGTGGGAAGCCCGATAAACGACGAGGTTTGGCGGGTATCGATATTGAACTTGGCCAGCCTAACGGCCGAAAATACGGCAATGAGCAGCGGAATGGCCAGGAAGAAGTAGGTCCAGAATCCGAAGTTTATGATGTTGCGGTAGATGAAAATCTGCGTAAGCGGTGGTATTTCGTTGTTGGCAAACGACTCGAAAAAGCCAAGAAATACATCGGTTGGCATGAGCGATTTGGCCATCAGCTGGAGCATAATGATGGAAGGGGCCACCCCAAAGCTAACCACATCGGCACGCGAGTCGAGCTCCTTACCAATATCGGAGTGACCTTATAG
>CAXYUU010000107.1:0-9402 GCA_964292015.1 uncultured Acetobacteroides sp. | reverse complement strand
ATAGGCAGCACCCCATATGCTGAACTTACACCAGCGTTTACGAGAGGGAAGAGCAGCTTAGGGTAGCAGAAATGCCTGTACATGCCAACCTTAACTTACGGCCTCGCCTGCTTAGTGTCTATGCCGGACAATCAGACCTACTCTCTGCCTACCTGTTATGGCTAGAACTCGAAGTTGGTTCTGAACGTGTCCTTCCAATTCTCCTTTTTCACCTCGTCGATGTTGTCGTTAAGCAGCGTAATGAAGCTGCTTCGAGGGATCTCCTCCGCTCCAAGGGAGAGGAGATGGTCGGAGTATATCTGGCAGTCTACTAGGGTGAACCCTTTTTCCTCCAAGTTTTTTACCAGCATGATGAACCCGAATTTGGAGGCGTTGCTTGCCTTGGCAAACATCGATTCGCCGAAGAAACATTTTCCTAACACCCCTCCGTAAAGTCCACCTACTAGGTTGCCTTCGTTGTCCCATACCTCTACCGAGTGCATGAATCCAATTTGGTGCAGCTCGTGGCAGGTGCTCATCATTTCGTCGGAAATCCAGGTGCTGTAGGGGTTTTCTTGTCCTGCACGGGGCAAGGTGCCACAGCTGCGCACAACATCGTCGAAGCAGGTATCGAATGTAACGGTGTACTTTTTTCCTTTTAGCAGCTGCTTCATGCTTTTCGACACCTTCAGCTTCGAAGGGTAGAGCATAAAGCGGGGGTTGGGGCAGTACCAAACGGGTATATCCGAAGGGTCGTACCAAGGGAATATACCCTGGGAGTAGGCCACCAGCATTCGTTGGGGTGTAATATCTCCACCAACGGCAATCATGCCGTCGTCTTCGGCCTCTTCGACAGGGGGGAAGGTGAGATACTCGGGGTCTAGAATGTAAACTGGCATGTACTATTGGGTAATTTGGTAAAATGGGGTCCGTGCTGGTTTATCTGCTCGCTAGCGAGGTGCTTCGCGCTTTTAGCGTAAGCTGCGAAACGTACAGTCCGGCAAGGGTAACAGCAATACCTGCCAGGTTTAGGGTGCTAAACCTATCGCCCTGCATGTAGTAGGCGGCAATTGCCGTAAATACGGGTATTAGGTTAAGGAATACGTTGATTTTGGCAATGGAGAAATGCTTAAGCGAGTAGGCGTAAAGTAAAAATGCAATGGTCGATGCAAAGATGGTGAGCTTAACGATCGTCATTATTGCTTCGCCCGAAAACATGGCTGGCGTAATTTTATCGGTAGCAAGAAACACCGGTATAATAAGTAGTGCGCCAAGCAGGTTTTGGTAGGCTACAATGGTAAACGAGTTGTAGCGTTGTGTCATTTTCTTTAGGCCAACAACATAGCCAATTGCCGCAACCACGGCGCCAAACATGAGCATAATGCCAAGGGGTGAACCCTGTGCATGGTTGCCGGTTTGGTAGGCCACCAGCATTACGCCAACCACCGAAATTACGATGCCGATTGTATTTTGAAGGCTAATTTTTTCTTTGAAAAATAGGAATGCGCCAATTGGGGTAAAGAGTGGGATGGTAGCCACAATAACGGCGGCAAGTGTCGACGAAACCATTGTTAGCCCATTTGCCTCGCACAGGCTGTAAATAAATGGTTCGAAAATGGTCATTGCCAGAAGCAGCTTAATATCCTTAAGCTGGATTTTTTGAAGCTGGCGAAAGGCAAAGCCTATGATAAAGAGCATTGCCGCCGATAGGGTAAGGCGAAATGTAATTATTCCTACCGGAGTGAAATAGAGTAATGCCGTTTTATACCATACGAAGGATAGACTCCAAAATAGAACCGCACCAATAATTGCCAAGTAAACTAATGTCTTATTATTCATGTCGCTACTTTTCTTTTGGACTTAGAAAACAACCTTTAGGCTTAGTGGAAGTATCGAAATGTCCATTTTTTTACCCATACGTCCCGGTTCTCCGTCAAAGTGGATGTAGTCCTCCTTCTCGCGTTCGATGGTGATGCTTTTTCCTTTAAAGGTTTCAACAAACTGGCTCGACTCAATCTTTTTGAGAAACATTTTTGCTGCAAACAAAGGGCCGGCAATTAGCGGAACCTTCGCAACTACCACCACATCCAAAATTCCATCTTGAAGATCGGCATGTGGTGCAATGTAGGCGTTGTTACCGTATTGCGACGCATTTGCTACCGTAATTAGAAAGGCACTGCGGGTGTATGCCACTCCGTCAACTGTAATGGTATACTTTTGTGGGCTGTAGCTAAAGAATTCCTTTGTTGTAATGGTTGCGTAGGTGCTAAACCCGCGCGATTTAGCCTCGGCAAACCGGTTTCCGATAAGCGCATCAAAACCAACACCGGCCGTACAAAAGAATGCCGTTCCGTTGATAGATGCAGTGTCAATGAGCTGTGACGCATTCGAAAGGGCAACTTCTACCGCCTTTTGAGGTGATAGCGGTATCCTTAAGTGGCGAGCTAGCCCGTTACCCGATCCTTGTGGGATTATTGCCATCTCGGCATCCTTACCGATTAGCTCCCTGGCAATTTCGTTAATGGTACCATCACCACCTACTGCAACAATTCGGGTATAACCATTAGCGATTAGCTCTCGGGTTACTTCGGCTGCGTGGTTGGGGCGTTCGGTATACCGAATATCAACTTTGATACCTTTGCCTGCGGCAATACTATTTATGATATCGGGAAGTTGGCACTTGTCTTTTGCTCCCGAAATAGGGTTGATGATAAATGCTATCTTTTTATTCACGGTGTAGTTTGTTAAACAACTGCAATGTTAGGCGTTGCAATTTCTTGATGGTCAAATTTTATATGTTAAAAAAGCGGGGTTACCCGCTTAGTCAATGGTTATTTTGAGCATTTGCCCAACGGTTATACTTCGAGCCGATCGTAAGCCGTTCTCTTTTTGTATCTCCTTAGGAGTTGTTCCTTCGTATTTTTGAGCGATAAGCCAAAGGCTCTCGTTCTTTTTTACCTTATGGTAGATCACCTTGCTCTTGTTAGAGGCATTGGTATTGCTTACATACCGTTTTTTCTGCTGATCCGAACTGACATCTACAGCTTGTACCGTTTCAATTTTCACCGAGTCGGACGAAACAGGTTTAACGGTTTCTGTTGCTAGAACTTTTACCGATTTAGCCTTTTCTACCCTTTGTGCTACAAGTGGTGCTGGTAGGTATATTTTTAGACGTTGTCCTTTTTTTAACCTGTTTTTTCTAATCGAATTCCACTCCTTAAGGGCGGCAACCTCCACGTCGTATTTTTTCGAGATCGAAGAAATCGTTTCGCCTCGTCGAACTTTATGGTAAACTCTTTTTGTTCCCAAATCGTCAGGTTTTGCCGACGCATTCGACGATGCCATTAGTTTGGGGAAGTTGTTTTGGATAAAGTAAATGGAATCTCTTGAGAGAATCTCCGTCTCCTTGGCAATGTAATCGGCAGCATATCCTAGGGGAAGAACAAGTGCGTATGATTTTTCGATACCAGGGATAATGTCTTTTTTGTACTGTGGATTTAACTCACGAAGCTGGTCTACCGAAATACCCAACACGTCAGATACCTGCTGGAAGTGCAGCATGCGGTTAACCTGAATGGAATCGGTGTTTTGAGGTAGGGGCATTCTGCGAGGAGTGATCTTGTGCTCTTTGTGAAACCTAACCATGTAGGCTGCTGCAATAAAGTTAGGAACGTATCCTCTGGTTTCCTTTGGAAGGTAGTTGTAAATTTCCCAGTAATTCTTGCTTCCCCCAGCTCTTCGAATTGCCTTGTTCACGTTACGTGGGCCACAGTTGTAGGCGGCAATAACAAGGGTCCAGTCGTTGTAGATTTTGTAAAGATCCTTTAAAAATTTCGCAGCAGCTTCGCTGGCCGCAACTGGGTCGCGTCGTTCATCAACAAACGAGGTGACGTTTAGCTTGTACTGCTTACCGGTAGCATACATAAATTGCCAAAGACCCGTTGCACCAACGCGTGATACAGCAACCGGATTTAAGGCAGATTCTATAATTGGTAAGTAGCGAAGCTCGAGTGGCAAGTTGTACTTGTCTAGCGTTTGCTCAATAATGGGGAAGTAGTATTCTCTTAGTCCAAGGATTTTTTCAGAAACATTTTTTCTGCGGATGATATACCATAGTATCGACGCACGTACAACGTTGTTGTAGGGAAGGTCTATTAGCGATGGAACACTTGCCAGTCGTTTTATGAATACGGAGTCGGGGATGTCTGATTTGATCATCACCTCATCGCCTAAAAATTCGGTGGCAAGATTGGTTGTGTCTAAAACTTTCCAGCCTGCTCGGGCAAGAAGTAGGCTGTCTACTCCTTTTTCGTACTGCCTTAACTTAACTTCGTCGATAGCTACTTGCTTATCAGTTTTGACTACAGCCGTTTTTGCGATGCTTGAATTTGCTGTCAAGCCCACTAAAAGGATTGTAGCCACGAGTAAGGTTGCGCTCTTGATGCTCGGCATAGGAAAAGTTGTTTGGAGTTAGGTTTAAAAGTTCAGCGTCATAGTCAATCCCGGTGCAAATGGGTTACCCTTTTGGGCAACAAAATAGCTATCGTTAATAATGGTCGGTACAACTCTTAATGCAAGGTTGTCGTCAATTTCATAGTCGTATAGGCTTGCATCTACGTGAGCATCGATAATGTTGAGCACGTAGAGTACTACTGTTCCTAAAATTGCATAATCGCGATTTCTTCGGTAGAAATCACGAGCCGATTTTAATTCATCTGCCGATCGCTTGCCTCCAAACTCATCAATTGTTAAGGGGTCTTTGTCGGTAAATAGGTTGTATGCTTCCTTATAGCGCTTGTACTCTTTTCCTTGAAAGGATATGCCATAGCCTAATGCTGCAAATCCTCCATAAATTAGAGGTACCTTCCAGTATGCCTTGTTGTATACTTGACCTAAGCCTGGAAATACCGTAGAAAGGATGGTTGCCTTTTGTGGTGAGTGTTCCTGATGATCGTTAAAGTTTACAACAGCATCTGCAATACTTAGCAGGTATATAGCAGATGCCGCCATATAGCTAACGTTTCTATACTGCTTAAATCGCGTATAGTCGTTTTCAATGTTGGTGAGGTTATTTCGGTAAAGTGTACCATCCGAAATATTGTTAAAGTTGCCATTGATCGATAAATCCATCTGGGCAATTTTGTACTTGTTGTAAGCCTCGTTGTACAGCTGGTTACTCTTGTAGCCAATGTAACCGAAACCTGCAATTCCTCCGTAAAAAATTGGTATTTTATAGTATTGCTTGTTGATTATTTGACCCGAACCCGGTAAAATTGACGCAAGCCCCCATACTTGTAGAATGGAAAGCGAGTCTTTTTTCTGGAGTTGTTCGTTCTTTACTCTCTTTTGCGAATGCCCTATTAAGGGAAGCAGTAGAGTTGTGAAACCAACAAGTAGGAGAACACTTTTTTTCAATGTACGCGTTTTAAACTTTAAAGCAAACCTTCAAGTTGTTCAAATTTAGACAGTATCGAGTTGATTTCCTTGTCAGATTTGAAGCCAATAATAATCTTACCGTTCCCTTTAGTCGTCCTTTTGATATTAATGTCCGACGAGAACATCTTTTCGAGATGCTCTACCAGTTTAAAGTAGGGTTCCGGCATTTCATCCTCTTGGTCCTTGCTACTATCTATGTCTTTGCCTTCGGCAAGCTTCTTTACTAGCTGTTCAACTTGTCTAACGGATAGGTCTTCCTCGATTATTTTGCGAAGAATTTCGAGTTGTACATCCTGACTGTCGATGTTTACCAGCGCTCTTGCGTGGCCCATTGATAGTAGTCGGCGGCGAATAGCAAGCTGAATTTCAGCAGGAAGTCTGAGCAAACGTAAGTAGTTGGTAACTGTACTCCGTTTCTTTCCAACACGTCCACCAAGTACCTCTTGGGTCAACGAGCATTCGTCGACAAGGCGTTGGTAGCTTATTGCCACTTCGATTGCATCAAGGTCTTCACGTTGAATGTTTTCAACCAATGCCATTTCAAGCATTCCTTGGTCGTCGGCAGTACGTACATACGCAGGAATAGTCTTCAAACCAGCCAGTTTTGACGCCCTAAAACGGCGTTCCCCACTGATAATCTGGAATTGATTGTCGTCTACCTTACGTACGGTGATTGGTTGTATAATACCAAGTTCGATGATCGAGGTAGCCAATTCTGATAGGGCTTCCTCGTCGAAGTGTGTTCGTGGTTGTAACGGATTGGGAACGATTTTCTCGATCTCAATTTCGTTAATTAGCTCAGATTTTTGTAAAACGCTTTCGGCCGATGTCGTTGGTAGCTTATTGGTTGTAGATGCCTCTTCAATAAGCGCTCCTAAACCTCGACCTAATGCCATTTTTTTGCTCATGCTATCGTAGTGGATGTTACAGTTATATTAGACTATACGGTTTCGTTTTCCTGCACAACTTTCGCTGCTTCGTTTTTTTGAAGAAGCTCTTTTGCAAGATTTAAGTAGTTGGTGCTGCCTGTTGATGAAGCGTCATATAGCAAAACCGGTTTACCGTAACTAGGTGCTTCGCTTAGCTTAATGTTGCGTTGAATAATTGTATCGAATACCATTTGTTGGAAGTGCTTTTTAACCTCATCTACCACCTGGTTCGACAGCCTTAGACGGGCATCGTACATGGTTAGAAGGAATCCTTCGATAGCAAGTTGTGGGTTTAAGCGGCTTTGGATAATTTTTATGGTATTCAATAATTTCCCTAATCCTTCGAGAGCGAAATATTCACATTGTACAGGGATAATTACAGAGTCGGCAGCTGAAAGCGCATTCACGGTAATTAAACCAAGTGACGGAGAACAGTCAATAAGAATGTAGTCGTACTGATCCCTGATTTTTTCGATCACCGATTTAAGCATTTTCTCCCGATTCGGCAGATTTAGCATTTCAATCTCGGCTCCAACTAAGTCTATGTGCGATGGGATAAGGTCTAGTCCGTTAATTTCGCAGTGCAATATGATGTCCTTTGCGTCTACTTCGTCAACTAAGCATTCGTAGATGCTAGTCTTAATCGTGCGAAGGTCGAAGCCGTTACCTGAGGTGGCATTTGCCTGAGGATCTGCATCGATCAACAATACCTTTTTCTCAAGTACAGCGAGGCTTGCTGCGAGATTAATCGCAGACGTTGTCTTACCAACCCCACCTTTTTGATTTGCTAGCGCAATTACTTTAGCCATTCCCTAATAATTTTTTATTACTGACTGCAATTATAGCAATAAAACTCTGATATATGTATGTCGACATATATCGTATTGCTACTTTTTGGACAAGAATTCCTACACAAAGGTATCACTTTTTTCGACCCTTTAATCAGCTGTTGATTTTGTGTTGACAACTCATCTTTTATTTTAACTTTGCTCGTGCAGTTTTTAAAGATCTTTTGAAAAATGGCGAATGAGAAATGGTTTGCAATCGTAAACCCTAAGGCTGGTAAAGGACGCGCGGTTGCCGATTGGCCTCGTATTTCGTGGATGCTAACGGATGCTGGTGTTGAATTTGACCATGTGTTTACACAAAAAAAATACCATGCCATTGAGCTTACTGTTAGGGCTATTCGTAATGGCTACCGAAAGATTATTTCGGTAGGTGGTGATGGTACGCTCAACGAAATCGTGAATGGTATTTTTATTCAAAAGGAGGTAGGAACTACGGAGGTGCTGCTTGCCATGATGCCGCTTGGTATCGGTAACGACTGGATACGAATGTACGGTATTCCTCGTACCTATGCCGATGCTATTGATGCTATTAAGTTTGGACGATCGTTTCTTCAAGATGTGGGTTTGGTAAAATATTACGAAGCAAGAGTACACCATGAACGTTATTTTGCCAATGCAGTAGGTATTGGCTTTGATGGTTATGTTGCTATTGGTTTTAACCGTCTTAAGGATGCTGGTAAGAAAAGTAAGTGGCTATACGTTTTTAGTATGATAAGATCTGTCCTTTCTTACAGAGCCTCCAAAGTAGCCATGCGTATCGACGACGAATCGTTATCTGACGATATTTATAGTATTACGCTTGGAGTGGGCAAGTATAACGGAGGTGGTATGATACAGATGCCTAACGCAATTGCAAATGATGGATTGCTTGATATTACCGTTATTCGTAAGATTAGCGGATTGAATGTACTTTGGAATATGTCGATATTATATAATGGTACGATTCATAAGCATCCTCGAATTTCTGGCCACCAGGGACGCGACATTTCTATTCACTCATTGCCTCAAATTCCAATTGAGGTAGATGGCGAAAGTGTTGGGTTTTCTCCATTCGATATCTCGGTTATTTCGAAGGGGATAAATGTAATTGTTGGAAAAGATTTCAACGAGTTGGAGTAATGGTTAAAAGTCATCTTCTGAACCATTAGTTGATACTTTTCCTAGCGCCTCTTTTTTAAATAATCTTACATCATTAAGTGATATGCCTTGTACTGTGAGAAGTATTGCTCCTGGTATAGACGGGATTGCTATATTTACTGCCCAAAGTATAATGGTAGACATTGCAGCAATGGTAGCATCGATTCCAAACATTGGGAAGAATAGTGATGCACCAGCCGCCCTAACTCCCAATTCGGTAAACGAAAAAGATGGAATTATCGAGTTTGTTAAGAATGTTAGCGCAATGGCAAAGAACATTGGCTCAAATCTAACTTCACGTGAGAAGACTAAAAATATCAACCATAGTTCGGTACAGAACACAAAGTAGCGAAGTAGCGAAACGGCAACTGCAAGTAGTGCTTTTGAAAATCTGATTTTTCCAATGCGGTTTTCGAAAAATCGCATGGCCACCCAAATAAGAATCACGGCTAAAAAAACTATTATTAGCTGAGTAATAACTAGTCGAGGCATTGTTGGTAATGATTTCCAACTCATATTAATGAGGGCTATAGATCCGAATATAGCCGTAGCTAGTAGCTGTGAAAAACTGCAGAATGTTGCAGGGAGTATACCACGAACACGGAATTTTTTTGGAAGGAGGAAGCTTCTTACAATTGGGTCGCCAATGCGATTGGGTGATACTATTCCTCCTGCAATTCCGCCAAGTACTTGCTTAAATGCGTTTAGATAAGTCACCCCAACTGGAGCAACAAACAGATGCCATTTGTAGGCCTCTAGAGATAGGTTGACACCGAGAAGAAACAGTATTGCAGCGGATAGAAGTATAAGTGCAAACGGATTGTCGTACTGGATCTTTGATAGAACATTTACAAGTTCGGAGGTGCTGGTTTTAGTTACCAGTAGGTAAATGCATAAACCAGCTAGAACTATTTTTATAGTTATACCTAAAAGTTGTCTTTTTGTGATTATTCTATCAAGCATGTGTCTTCCGTGTCCTTTTATTGCCGTAATTTGTGACCAAATTAAGTAAAAGAATTCAGATGAACTACGTGCGCCCGAAAAAGAGCTTAGGCCAACATTTTCTCAAGGAC
>CAXYUU010000106.1:0-9427 GCA_964292015.1 uncultured Acetobacteroides sp. | reverse complement strand
TACAAACAAGGAGTAACATTACCTCGGCAACGAACTCTGTTAATACCATAATGGAGGAGTGCAAGAATGAGCTACAGCTGATCTACTACCATGTGGAGCAGGAGTTTACCGAAAACACAGGAATGGCAATCGAATTTGGACGACGCGGTGTTGAAAAGGCTCGCAAAAATCCAGAAAAGATGATCAGCCTGCTAAGCCTAATAGTTAGCGTATACAGTAAGCCGGAAATAACCGAAAGGCTAAAAAAACGCTTCCCAACAAATTTTAAGGAGAAGTTAGAATCCCTTAAGAAACGGCTATCGGATTCGAATGTGCTGCAGTCGGTTGCAAAAAGTAACCAACCTGCCGAAACTGAATGTAGGTTAACTCGGTACAATGCCATATGGTCTGTTACCCGTAACGTAAGCGAGATTGCCAAGCTTGCCTTCCGCGACAGCTACGCTAAGCTACAACAGTATAAGCTTTACGATACGCCATCGCCAAAAACGGAAACCCCACCTGCTAAGGATGATCTGAAGAAAACAAGTAACGATCAGAATTCGGCAGAAGGCGATACAAACCCAGAGGAGTAAGATTTGAGTTTCCCATATTATAATTTTTTTTTTTAGTTAAACCCCCAATCCCGAGTGTACTTGGTGTTGGGGGTATTTGATTAAGCGATAAGTCTGTACCACTATTTTAGCTATGGCATAAAAGATAAGCTAGCGAGCAGGCTTAACAAAAAGCAGCCGTACAAAATAGCCGTACACCTTAAAACTAGTAAGCCTTATCAACCTCCCCAGTAAACCATCGGTTTACCTTGCCAATAAACGTAAGCCTACATAGCGCCATACTTGCCACTAAACCAATACAACGAGCGATAAATTCGTCATCAAACCTAAAATATATAAGGGCATGCATTGCTAAAAGCCCAACAGCAAGAAATAGTACCCTCTGATATCGGTGGCTCGAAATTCTAAAACTCGCAAAAAAGTAAAAGATAAACGATGGAACAAGCAGCCCTACACAAAACGACAAAATAGCCGCATTAATAAAGCCATTAAGGAAAAATATTCGACAAAGTATTCCAGTTAGCAGGTAGGCCAAGGATAGTCCTAAAAATTTTAGATTAACCCTATTTTTTTTCATACAATTTAGTTTTAATAGTATATCCGATAACGCGCTAAAGTAGCTAAAAATCCGAATTAAAAAAAACCGGTATAAAACTCGGTTGTATCGAAGATTATGAGTGTTAGCTAGCCCTTCGATAGACGAGCAGGTAAATGCTTAACTTCCTGATAATGGAACTCCTATTCTAATGAAGGTAGTAGCTAGCATAAATAAATTTAACAGCCCATGAAATGCAACCCCGTAAAATAAACCAGCTCGTATTCGAACGTAGTATAGCATGTAGCAGGCCGCAAGTATTATGAGCAACGAGAATACGTAGCTGGCGATATGGCTGACGCTATATGTACCATAGTTCGAAAGATGAATTATCATAAACAAAAATACCATAGCATGCATTAGCAGCTTTCCATACCGCAGCTTAAGCGAATCCAAATGCACCTGCTGTACATACGTGGTAAAAAGATAGGCCGTAGCAGCCATTAGTAGCCCTCAAACAGTAGCGGCAGCATAAAGAGACCCCGTAAAAGCGCTGAGCAAGACAATTAGGGCAAGCAGACCTGCTAAAACATCCCTTCGCCGAAACGAAAAGCCCAAGCGAAAGGAAGTTTCCTCCAGTAAAGGGCCAATAAGGCAGCCGTATAGCAAAAAGACAATCTTGCCAAAATGCTTAAGGAGGTTCGAAAATCACCATGGTAGCTTTCAGTAACTTCAGCATCGCCTGTATCGTTAAAATAGAAAAATAAGTCAATCGTAAAATGGTAATAAACACTACTAATACAAAAGTACCACGTACGACTTGACGAGTAGGCGCAGCTTACTGCGCCAGCCCTCAACTAGGGGTATGCCGTAGGGATTGGGCAGAAAATGGAAAAAATCTTTCATCAAAAATTGTTAGTTTAGCTAGTAGCGAGAAGGTTGAAACCTGTTTTACCCATTTTTCATCAGCTCGCCAGCACGATAATTTGCTATAAATACACCACATGGGACAGCATGCCCCAGTCTGTCATAATTAGTACATCGATTAACTCCATAAAGTAGGCTACGAGCCAGTTGCCGACAGCCTCTAGCTCGTTTAAGGAGCCACAACAAATGCCGCTCTCACTTTTTTAACCATAAAGAGCAGCACAATAACCGAGATACCACCCACCAGCAGCGTTACCATTAGATGATTCGTTAGAACATCGTCGTTAAAATAGTTGCTCCCCAATAGGGCAATGGCATTATTGGTAAAGTGGAGGATCACCCCGGGAATGATGCTGCGGGTTTTATAGAAAAGCCAACCAAAGAGTAGGCCAAGCATTATAGTACAAGGTATTTGTGCCGGATTCATATGGATAATCCCAAAGATGAGCGCCGAAATAAGAATCGCCTTTTTCGGATCATACTTCGCCAGCAGAATCTTGGTAATCATCCCCCTAAAAATAATTTCCTCTACTACTGGGGCAACCACAACGGCAGAAATAATGACGGCGGGTGACTGAAAGTTTAGCCCATTCAGGACAAGCATGTCGGGAAGTGGAGCTAGAATTTCAAAAATAGACAGCGGAACTAGTAAAAGAAGCAGTAGGCACATAATCAGCCCTAGCTGGCCTGATTCTAGCGTATAGCGAAAGTCGCTACGCCCCACCAAACCTCTTTTGTAGCCGTAGTAGGCTGTCAGAAACGAGGCTAAGGTAATTGATAGAATCATGATATCCCCCTGAGCACATTTGATAGGAATCCCACAGCTTTCGAGTATGGTAGAAACCAATAAAAACAAAATGAAAAACGAGCTTGCCAAAACAAAAAATAGCACCAGTATTTTCACCAGCGGCTTCATAGGAGTTGCCATATTGAGTAAATAGTAGAGTGAGCCGCAAGGGAAATGTCGCTAGCCGAAAAGATAAATACCAGAGTACTTCGTAACGCGTAAACGGCCACCGTAGCCCAGTAGGCACGCAAAGGGCTACGCCTACGGTAGAGCAGGTAGCAAAGCGAGAATACTAGGCCAACCGCAAATTGGCTGGCAAAAATCCAGCCCCCACCATGCGAGGTAAACGCAAATAGTAGTGCCGAGACAACGAGCAGGTACGTGTACTTATACCCGAGCCGTTTGGCCCACAGCCAAAAAGTAGCTAGCTGAAAGGTAAGGGCAGCAAGCAACGGAAGTAGTAGGCAGGCAACAACAAAAAAAGTGGGCGAGGTGCTTTCGATACCCGATCGCCAGTCGCCACTAAAGTAAAAAATAGGGTCGTGAGGCAATCCCACAAAAAGGGAAAGCAGAAAAAAGAGCAGCACGTAGGGGATAAACGGTAACCCTCTAGTCCATACCAGGGGTCGCAGTATAGAAAATGTCATACATAATGGTTTAGGCTAACTTTAAGTAAAATATTTATCGGTATGAAAGGAGCCTCTCCCATTTCGAAGAGAGCACCTCATGGATGTAAAGTTATACTGTTTTTATAAAAAACCTACCTCCAAAAAAAAAGCCCCGCAGATGCGGGGCTTTTCGCCATGTCAGGGTAAGAATACCCTGTAGTACAATATCTCCGACTACTTCGATGTGCCTAATTGTTGGGCTACTGCCAACCAGCATAAAGCCAGCTGGTGTAACCCTCCAGCATCGGGCACCAAGGTGCGGATACTAAACGTAAGGGAATGTCGCTAGAGTCCCCAGATGCGCTTCAATATTTTATGAACATCGGTATTATCCATTACGCCTTTAAAGTTTTCGGCTCCGGTGCCATAGGCAAAAAGAGGGACCATTGCTCCGGAGTGGTTACCTGTCGAGAAGAGGTATTCGTTCTCCTCGGTATAGGGAAGGGTCATTCCTCCTGTTTCGTGGTCGGCAGTAATAACGACAAGGGTTCCCGGATTTTTATCGGCAAAATCAAAGGCCTCCTTAACCGCCTTATCGAAGTCGAGAACCTCGGCAACAACATCTCTACCGCTGTTTCCGTGTGCCGACCAGTCGATTTGCGATCCTTCAACCATTACAAAGAATCCTTTAGAGCTGTTAGCCTTCAGCAGCTCGAGCCCCTTTTTGGTCATAAAGGGAAGAATGTCTCCACGCCCCTCTACCATCCCCTTAAAGGTCGACTCGGAAAGCAATCCGGCAACTCGCCCCTTTTTCACCTTAGCCAGCTCGCTTCGGGTAAACACATTTTGGTATCCCTTAGCTTGCAGCTCGTCCAGCAAGTTGCGCTTGTCGTCCCTCTTGTAAAACATATCCTTCCCCGATCCGAGAAAAACATCAATATTACTATTCAGGAAGTCCAAGGCAATGTCCTGCTCCTTTGCCCTGTCGGCATTATGGGCAACAAAGCAGGCTGGAGTGGCATGGGTAACACGCGAGGTAACCACTACCCCAGCTGCATATCCCTTGGCTACTGCCAATTCGAGTATGGTGGGTAGCGCCTTGCCCGTAGTATCGCAGGCAATATATCCGTTTTTGGTTTTATGCCCGGTAGAGTAGGCGGTACCACCGGCAGCCGAATCGGTAACCCGATTATTGGCCGAATGGGTGGTTACCATGCCGGTATAGGTAGCCCTATACATGTTAAAGGTGCCCTGACATCTATCCTTTGCTGCTTGAACATGGGCAAAGCCCATACCATCGCCAATCATAAAGATTACGTTACGAATTGGCTGGCTTTGAGCGTAGGCACCCGATAGCCCAAAGGCTATCAGAAGCGCTACTACTGTAAAACGTTTAACTAGGTGCTTAATCATCATTTCGCTATATTCGTTGGAGCACTACTGGCTATAAGAAATCGGGGTTTTGCTTAAGATTTGGATTTGACGCAATATCGGAAGCGGGAAGAGGAAAGAGGTTAAACTTCTTATCAACACCCTTACCGGCCTTTGTGTTACCCTTCCAAGGCCACACGTAGCTGCTACCGGTAAACTTGCCAAATCGAATTAAATCCGTACGGCGGGTAAGCTCCCACGAAAGCTCACGAGAACGTTCATCGAGAATAAAGTCGAGGGTTAGCTCACCTTCGGCTATTTCACCCGAAACAGCAGAGGTGCCAAACTCGCCACTTTCGTAGGCGCGGTTACGAATCTTGTTTACATACGCCAGCGCCTTGGTCTTGGTACCGGTCGAAGCACCTCGAAGAACAGCCTCGGCGTACATTAGGTAGGCATCCGCAGCGCGGAATAGGGGGAAATCGGTATCGGTAAACTCGGGATCGCTTCCGGCATTACCTGCACGGTCGGCATTCCTCCACTTGGTAAATGCGTAGCCGTTAGTATAGGTGCTGTTAAGCTCATCCATCTCCTTTGTATGCCCAATAGTGTAGAAGTAGGCACGCTTGTCGGCCTTCTTTTCGCCGTAGTAGATATCGGTAGGATCGCAAGGCACGTCGGAAGCAACAAACTTATCAACAAAGGCCGAACGAACGCGGATGTTACCCCAGGCACTCTTTATTCCCATTGCCTTAACAATGTCGGCAGAGTTAAACATGCTTCCACCACACTGAGCCTTGATAAAGAAGGTGGTTCCACCGTATGTTTTAGCATGAACACCGTCGGCAACCAGCGGCCAAATAACTTCAGGCGAGGTATTATTGTCGGCCATAAAGTTGAAGATGCCTCGGGGCGCAAGGGTGTAGCTCGAAGCAACCACCTTGTCGGCATAGGTTGCCGCGTCGTTCCAACGTTCAGCTCCTGTATAAACTTCGGCATTTAGGTATAGCCTAGAAAGAAGGAACCACGCTGCAGCCTTATCGATACGACCGTAGAGGTTGGTTTTAGGCTCCTTTAGAAGAGGTTCAACCGATTTAAGCTCGCTCTCGATATAGGAGAAAATCTCCTGACGAGATTTTTGCTGAGGGAATTGGCTTTTGATCGAAATTGGGGAATTCTCGTCGGAAAACGGAGCAGATCCAAAGGCATCACAAACCACCCAGTAGCAGTAGGAACGAATAAAACGAGCCTCGTTGCGAGCGGCCTGCACCTTTGCAGCAAGAGCCGCATCACCATCTTGCCCCCTAGAGGCGAGCTTAGCAGGTGTCGACTGACGTAAAAACTCGTTACAGCAGCCGATGGTTTGGTACAAACGTCCGTAAATGCCCTGTAGTATAGGGGTCGACGAGCTCCAGTTCATGGTAACCAAGTCACGAATGCCATTGGTCTTCGATCCCATTAGCGCTTCGTCGGTAGTAACCACCTGAAGGTAGAAGTAAAGACGGGTGAAGGCGCTATAACCCTCATCAAAGTCCTGAATATCGCCATCGCCAGTGGGTCCTTGCTGCCCGGTGAGGCAAAGAGAACCGTAACACTTGGCAAGCACCTGATCGTAGCTATTAGGGTTGCGGTATATCTGATCCGACGTTACCAGACTATCGCCGGTAGGTTCGATATCTAAATCCTTCACGCACGATGATAGGCCGAACAATACGAGCAGGCAAGCAATAGCTTTAATATATGCTGATCTCATGATAATCCTATTTTAGAAGTTTAAGTTTAGCCCAAGCATGTAGGTTCTTGGTCGTGAAAACAGGTTATTATCAATACCATCGAATATCTCAGGATCGAGACCGTCGTAACCCGTAATGATAAATACATTTTGCACCGCAGCCGACAGGCGAAGCGAGGTAGAAGTACCAAAGAGTTTGGCAAAGCTGTATCCGCAGGTAATATTATCCATTCTAAAGAACGATCCGTCGCTTAAGAAGTAGTTAGACTTTAGCTGCTGCCCCTTAAATCCTGTTTTTACAGTAGAAGAAAGCATGTTGGCGTACTGTGTATTAGAGTATATGTAGTCTTTGATATACTGCTTCGATGCAACGTTGTTATACACGTAGTTGCCAAAGCTAGCATGAGCATTAAACCCAAGGTCGAAGTTTTTATAGGTCACCTTCGACGATAATCCGCAGTAAACATCGGCAGAAGGCTTCTTTTGCTTAACCAAATCGTCGTCATTAATACTTTTAGATCCATTTTGGTCAACATATGATCCTTCGATAGGATTCCCATTAACATCGTAGTTCTGCTGGTATAAAAGGAAGGAATTTGGAGCATAACCTACCGTATGTACTTGGATTGTTGCGCCTGTAGCACCCGAAATTGATCCGACCTTTACCCCATAATTAGGAGTATTAACGGCGGTAAGCTTGGTAATTTCCGAAGTATTGTAGGTTAGGTTAAAGCTGGCATCCCACTTAAAGTTGTTGGTGCTTACAGGAATGGCGTTAACCGAGAATTCAACACCCTTATTCTCCATAGAACCAATATTGGTGAAAATCATATTGGTCAGGTTCGACCCTGCCGCTACTTCAATTCGGTTTAAAAGGTCGGTGGTTTTACGAAGGTATAGTTCCACCGATCCCGAGAGGCGGTTATTAAAGAACCCGTAGTCTAATCCTGCATTCCAGGTGGTGGTGGTCTCCCACTTTAGGTCACCATCAAACCCATTTGGACGAAGGGTATTTAACCAAACGTCGCCAAATAGATATGCGGCATTAGGCTTACCAACCGTATAGGATTGCTGCCAGGCATAGTCGCCTCCAATATCCTGCTGTCCGGTTTGACCATAGCTAAGACGCAGCTTCAGATCGGAAATAAAGTGCTTATCCTTAAGAAAGCGCTCCTGGTTGATTTTCCAGGCAAAAGCGGCTGATGGGAACAAGCCCCAACGGTTACTATCCGAAAATCTCGACGAGCCATCGTTACGTAGCGTTGCCGTTAAAAGGTACTTGCCATCCAAGGAGTAGTTCATACGTCCGTAAAAGGAGACCAAGTAGTTTTCGGTTTCAGTAAAATTCGTTTCGTACACCTTCGCCCCTGTGGCGCTGGTACGCAGGTTGTCGTAGCTGCTCCAAAAATGCTGCCAAGAGTATCCTGCCATAACATCGAACTTATGCCTACCAACCTCTTTGGCATAGCTGGCGTACAAGTCGAGCTGGTTATTATTCTTTTTATGCGTATAATCCTGCTTAACACCCAATCCATCACCGTTACCTGTCCATGTAGATGGGGCGTTCTCGGGAACAAGAACTTTTCCGTCACTCTTTAGAATGTCGTAACCTAAGTTGAGGTTAAAACGAAGGTCTTCGAGCCCGTGTAGCTTGTAATCGACCTGCGCACTACCTATGTTACGGAATACTTTAGAGTTATCGTCGCGTAGGTTAAGCATCGAAACAGGATTGGTAGCTGCAACAGAGTTGGGAATACCCGCATTATTGGTCCACATAAAGTAGCCAAGCCCATACTTAGCCTCGGGAGTATATACTGGACGGGTAGGATCGAAGCTAACAGCAGAACCAGCCGGATTGTCTATATTATTGGCATTTTCGAAGCTGCCCTTAAGATTTACGTTTACCGAAAGATGGTTGTCGAGAAATGTTGGATTAACGCCTAAACCAAGAGTAACCCTTTCGTAGTCGTTTGTCTTTATAGTTCCCTGCTGGTTGGTATAGCCTATGGCAACACGATATGGCGAGAACTTGGTTTGGCCCGTCATGCTAAAGTTATGATCGTGCCCAAAAGCAGTACGGAAAATTTCCTTCTGCCAATCAGTACCTGCAAGCCCAAGTCCTTTAAATTCCACGGAGTTGGCACCAAATGTTTTACTAATCAATGCACGGTATTCACTGGCATCAAGTACATCCAAGTAGGACGGATTGTGGCTTACAGTAAAGTTGCTATTGTAGTTAAACGAAGGTTTACCGGCAGCACCCTTGCTACCCTTCTTGGTGGTGATAATAACCACCCCATTAGATGCTCTAGAACCGTAAATGGCGGTAGCCGACGCATCCTTGAGCACGGTAAAGGTTTCGATATCGTTAGGGTTGATGGTACTTAACGGATTGCTAGATCCGTAAATCTTACTGTTATCTACCGCAACCCCATCAATGATAATTAACGGGTCGTTGCTGGCTGCAAGAGATGACCCTCCGCGTATACGGATGGTAGCCCCTTCGCCAGGAGCACCACCACCAGGAGAGACATTAACCCCGGCCATTTTACCCTGAAGGGCCTGTTGAGGAGTTACCAAACTCCCCTTATTGAAGTTGTCGGGCTTTATGGCAAGTACAGCACCTGTTGCATCCCCCTTTTTTACCTTTCCATAGCCAATTACAACAACCTCATCAATAGTTTCGGATGCGCCTTTCAGCTGAACGTTTATCACGTTGCTGCTTACCGCAACTTCTTGAGTGGCATATCCTACAAAAGAGAATACTAGAGTTCCCTTTAGGGGGATGTTCAACGAAAAAGCACCATCGATACTTGTTGCAACACCTGTTGTGGTGCCCTTATACGTGATACTTACCCCAGGGATAGATTCCCCAGTTTTAAAATCGGTTACTTTTCCTGTTACCTTCACATTCTG
>CAXYUU010000105.1:0-9445 GCA_964292015.1 uncultured Acetobacteroides sp. | reverse complement strand
CTGTTTAGCGGGAAGGTCATACGTCGAGTGGTGAGGCTGCCGCTGTTTAGCGGGAGGGTCATACGTCGAGTGGTGAGGCCGCCGCTGTTTAGCGGGAAGGTCATACGTCGAGGGGTGAGGTCGCCGCTGTTTAGCGGGAAGGTCATACGTCGAGTGGTGAGGCTGCCGCTGTTTAGCGGGAAGGTCATACGTCGAGTGGTGAGGCAGCCGCTGTTTAGCGGGAAGGTCATACGTCGAGTGGTGAGGCTTAAAATATTTCTGGGAAGCCTCATACGTCGAAGGGGCAGGGGCGTCGGATTTCCGGACAGCCTCACATGTCGAGTGGCGAGCGTTACGGATATGGGTTGGGTGGCGATGTGTTTCATCCCAAAAGAGTAAAGGCCCGAACCATTGTCCGAGCCTTTACTTATGTTGTTAATCGCATTTTTTCCATTAACGTGCACTTTCCACCCCCTGCCCCCGCCAGCGGGGGATACGGCCTTGTGCTACGATGCGCTGATTCCTCATGATTACTCCTTTTGTCTTTAAATTTAAAAGCGAGATCCCAGGGGTTTCGGTAGCGGTGCCGCTGAATATCTCAGATTTCATCTCCGAAATCTCACATCTCATGTTTCATATCTCACCTCTCAAATCTCACATCTCAAATCTACTTCAGGTAATCCTTCAGGAACTGCCCGGTGTAGCTTTTCTTGCTTTTGGCAACCTGTTCGGGGGTGCCGGTTGCCACTACCAGTCCGCCGCCCGAGCCGCCTTCGGGGCCCATGTCGATGAGGTAGTCGGCCACCTTAATCACGTCGAGGTTGTGCTCGATAACCACCATGGTGTTGCCGCGCTCTACGAGCTTTTGGAGCACCTCCATAAGCTGGCGCACGTCGTCGAAGTGGAGGCCGGTTGTGGGTTCATCCAAGATGTATAGGGTGTTGCCGGTGTCGCGCTTGGCGAGCTCGGTGGCGAGCTTCACGCGCTGGCTCTCGCCGCCCGATAGGGTGGTGGAGGGTTGCCCGAGGGTAACGTAGCCGAGCCCGACATCCTTCATGGCGGTAACCTTTTGGCAGATGGAGGGGATGTGCTCGAAGAACACCGACGCCTGGTCGATGGTCATGTTCAGCACGTCGCTAATAGACTTGCCCTTGTACTTTACCTCCAGCGTTTCGCGGTTGTAGCGTCGGCCGTTGCACGAGCGGCAGGTGACGTACACGTCGGGCAGGAAGTTCATCTCGATGGTTTGCACGCCCGCGCCCTTGCACTCTTCGCAGCGGCCACCCTTTACGTTGAACGAGAATCGACCCGCCTTGAAGCCTCGGATTTTCGACTCGGGAGTCGATTCGAAGAGCTTGCGGATATCGCCAAACACGTTGGTGTAGGTGGCGGGGTTCGATCGGGGGGTGCGGCCAATGGGCGACTGGTCGACGTCGATTACCTTGTCGAGGTGCTCGATGCCCTCGAAGCTGGCGTAGGCCATTGGATCTTTTAGCGAGCGGAAGAAGTGCTTGCTGAGTATGGGGTGCAGCGTGCCGTTGATAAGGGTAGACTTGCCGCTTCCCGAAACGCCGGTTACGCAAACAAACGTGCCCAGCGGCAGCTTTACCGATACATTTTTAAGGTTGTTGCCCGTTGCCCCCTTTATGGCGATGAATTTTCCGTTGCCCTCGCGGCGCTTTTCGGGGATGGGTATCTTAAGCTCGCCGCGGAGGTACTTTCCGGTAAGCGAGCTGGAGTTTTTGATGGTATCGAACGATCCTGCGGCCACCACCTCGCCGCCGTGTATGCCGGCGCGTGGCCCCATGTCGACAATGTAGTCGGCCTCCTTCATCATATCCTCGTCGTGCTCTACCACGATAACCGAGTTGCCGCTATCGCGCAGCTGCTTAAGCGAGGTGATGAGCTTCATGTTGTCGCGCTGGTGGAGGCCAATGCTGGGCTCGTCGAGGATGTAAAGTACGTTTACCAGCTTCGATCCGATTTGGGTGGCCAGACGGATGCGCTGGCTCTCGCCGCCCGAAAGCGTGCCCGAGCTGCGGCTGAGCGATAGGTAGCTGAGCCCCACGTCGAGCAGGAAGCTCAGGCGCTCGCGGATCTCCTTAAGGATATCGCGCGAAATTATTCGTTGCTTGTTGTTGAGCAGCGGATCGACGGTTAAAAACCACTGGTGTAGGCTTTCGATGTCCATGTCCGACAGCTCGGCAATATTTTTTTCGGCAAACTTAAAGAAGAGCGACTCCTCCTTAAGGCGGGTGCCGTTACAGTCGGGACAGGTGACGTAGCGGGTAAACTGCTCGGTACGCTTCTTCGATTTCTCGCTTTCGTCGTCGTCCTTGCCAAGGTAGGCCACCACGCCGTCGAAGTTCATCACGTAGCCGGTGGTGCCCATGGGGGTTTCGGCCAGTCGGAAGGTTTCGTCGGAGCCGTACAGGATGATGTTCATGGCATCCTCCGAGATATCCTCGATCGGATCGTTTAGGGTGAAGCCGTACTTGCGGCCAATGGCCTCGAGCTGCCAAAAGATGAGCGCGTTTTTAAACGGACCTATAGGATCGATACCGCCCTTGCGGATGCTTAACTTTTGGTTGGGGATGATCTTGTCGACATCGTGCTCCACCACGTGGCCAAGCCCGTTGCAGTGCGCACAGGCCCCTTGGGGCGAGTTAAACGAGAAGGACTGGGGGGCCGGTTCGTTGTACGAGATCCCCGTTGAGGGGCACATCAGGTGGCGGCTGTAGAAGCGGGCATCGTCGGTTTCGTAGTCGAGTACCATGATGGTTCCCTTGCCCTGGTTCATGGCCATCACCACCGAGTCGCGTAGGCGCTTGCGGTCGTCGGCCTTTACCACCATCTTATCGATCAGCAGCTCGATGTGGTGCACCTTGTAGCGGTCTACCTTCATGCCGTGCTTTATCTCCATCACGTGGCCATCGACCCTGGCGTAGAGGAATCCCTTTTTGGCCAGCTGTTCGAACAGCTCCTTGTAGTGACCCTTGCGACCCTTTACCAGCGGTGCCAGCACGGCGGCTTTTTTGTCCTCCATGCGTTCGATGATCAGGTCGACAATTTGGTCGTCGGAGTAGCGTACCATCTGCTCGCCCGTATTCTTGGAGTAGGCGATGGAGGCGCGGGCAAAGAGGAGGCGCATGAAGTCGTACACCTCGGTTATGGTGCCCACCGTAGAGCGGGGATTCTTGTTGGTGGTCTTCTGCTCGATGGCAATTACGGGGCTAAGGCCGGTAATCTTGTCGACATCGGGGCGCTCCATGTTGCCCATAAACTGGCGGGCGTAGGCCGATAGCGTTTCGAGGTAGCGGCGCTGCCCTTCGGCGTATATGGTTTCGAAGGCGAGCGACGACTTGCCGCTGCCGCTCAATCCGGTAATTACGGTAAGGGCATCGCGAGGGATGGTGACGTCGATGTCGCGGAGGTTGTGCACCCGGGCGCCGAGCACGGTAATGTTTCCCTCTTCGCTAAGAAGAGCCTCGTCTATGGTGGTGTTATCGTTGTTTGTAGGCATTCTCTCTAAAACCGTCTTTCGGTAGCTTAATGGTGTAAACTTTACCCTCGTTTTTGGGTAGGATGTTGCTTCGTAGCCAAGGGTTAAACAGCTTCAACATTTTGTAGCTGGTTTTGTTGGCCTGGGCAAAGCTGGCCAGGTCGTCTATCGAGTAGTCGACCTTAACTTCGGTAGATTCGAGTTGTGGGTAACGGTCGTCGTCGCCAAAGTCGAACCCGTAAGCCTTTGGATCGTCAAGTATGATTTTAAAGGCTAGTATGCGGAAGATGTAGCGACCCGTTTCGTCGCCAAGCAGAAGGTCGTAGTACGAGTTCTGCTGCTGGCGACCAATTTGCCGCTTAATACCGGTTAGCCCGATGTTGTACGATGCGGCGGCAAGAGTCCAGCTGCCCAGCGAGTCTTTCGATTTTTTTAGGTACACGGCGGCTGCCTTGGTTGCCTTTTCGAGGTGGTAGCGCTCGTCGACATTTTCGTTAACCTCCAGCCCGTACTGCTTGGCAGTTGCCTCGAGTATTTGCCAGGGGCCTGCCGCTTTGGCTGGCGACACCACGTTTTGCAGGTTGCTTTCGGCAACGGCAACGTACTTAATATCGTCGGGGACATTGTTAGCCTTAAGTATGGGCTCGATAACGGGGAAGAACCTCGATGCCTGCTTTAGGTTGAGTATGGTTTGCGAGTGCCAAAAGGTGTTGACCAAAACCTCGCGTTCGAGGCTTTCGTAGGTGTCGAAGTTTTGCAGCGGCACAGCCTCGTTGGCAAACGATAGCTTTTTGGGAAGGGCGGGAGTTTCGGACAGGGTTGTGGTGCTGTCGGGCTTGCCCCCTTTGTCGTTGCAGGCAATAGCCACCGACCCCCAACAGGTAAGAGCAAGGGCAAATACTATATGGTATCTTCGCATCTCATTATCATTCTGGTAACCCGCAAATTTAGGTTTAAACTAGCAGAAACGATGTTTATTAGGTTGGTATCACCCATAATTAACCTAAAAAAGCTGCACGAAAGAACACTTGGATGCTGTCGTGGAAACAGTATTCGGGTTTCCTTGTTGTAGCCTATGGCGCAAGAGGCTGTTTCGGGGGGCAAGGTTTGGCGAATGTCGAATTTGCAGAAGGTCGCGAATATCAAAATCTTTAAAGTGTAAGTAGTATGAAGTGTTTAGTTGTTTATGCACATCCCAATCCATTTAGCTTTAATCATGCGATTAAGGAGGAGGTGGTACGCCTGCTAGTGGCAAAGGGGCACGAGGTGAAGGTTACCGATTTGTACGAGATTAACTTTAAACCGGTACTGAAGCCCGAGGATTTTAACCTGATTTCGAGTGGTACGGTGGCCGCCGATGTAAAGGTGGAGCAGGAGAAAATTACGTGGGCCGATAGGCTTATTCTGGTATACCCCATTTGGTGGACCGGCTTTCCGGCCATTCTAAAGGGCTATATAGACAGGACGTTGACCTATGGTTTTGCCTATGCGTTCGACGAGAATGGGCTGGTTCAACCGCTAAAGGGCAAGCAGGCGCTGCTGATTTCGACAAACGGGCAACCCGAATCGGTTTACCTCGACAGCATGTTCCACTCCTTAACCGAAACGCAGGATGGTGGCGTATTTGGCTTTTGTGGGATTGAAACCCAGCAGCACGTGTTCTTTTCTGGAATCATGGGTTCGACCCAGGAGCAGCGGCAGCGCTACCTTGACAGCTTGGCAAAAACCATTGACGCGCTCTAGCATAAAAAAAGAGCCCCAATCAGTGGCTCTTTTATATCTAGCTAATCAGTAATTCTCGTAGTTCACGTTTCGATCCAATAAATACGTTTCGGTCTACGCGGGTGTTTATCCCGTTTAGGCGGTACTTATCGGTTTGCTGCCAAAAGCTCCATCCCTCGGGTTCGCCGTAGTAGTCCGTAATCCACAAGGTGTAGTCCTTGCTTATTGACCCTTTAAGGTACTTCAGGTAGAAGTCGTAGTCGAGGTAAATGATTGGTTTAACGTCGTAGTGGGATTCTACCTCTTTAAGCCAAACTCTCACTTCGGATATAATTTTAGCGCGCGATGGCATTCTTCTCTTAAACTCGATGTCGAGCACCGGGGGCAAGTCGCCTTTCGACAGCTTCACCGTATTGATGAAGTTCTTAGCCTGGTCTTTTCCGGTTGACTTGTAGCTGAAGAAGTGGTAGGCACCCCTAACTATATTATGCTTCTTAAGCTCGGTGAAGTGATCTTTAAACATGGGGTCGTGAACGGTAACCCCTTCGGTGGCCTTAACAAAAACAAAGTCGATTCCGCTCTCCGATACAACGTCCCAATTTACGTGGGATTGATGGCGCGAAACATCGATCCCCCAAATAGGGTATTTAGTTTTATCAACATCAAAATAAAACTCTGAACCTTTGTCTGTCGATTTGCTTCCGCAGCATGGCATTACTACTAATGCGATAAGTGCGGGAAGCAACTTTTTAGAAAACTTAAACTTCATTTTTATTCTCTCAACATTACTGGTGCAAAAGTAATTATTCTTACTAATGAAGAGCTCTTTTTAAAAGATAGAAAAGCTATTTTACCATGTTATATTCGCGCAAGAATATTTTTAAAGGTTATCTTTGCGCCAAATCAAGGACTTAGGATGAAAATTCAAAAGGAGCACCTTATAGCTGGGTTCAATTGGCTTAAGTATAATTCGAAGAGGTTTTTAGGATGGATAAAAAGCCAATTTGTAAAGGCAAAATCTTACCGATGGTATCAAAAAATTGCCTTTTATACGGGGGTGTTCTTTATCTCTGTATTCCTTATGCTTTTTTTAATTGACAATAATGTTTTTTGGCTTTTTGGGCGCTCTCCACGAATTTCCGATTTAACGGATCCTAGTATGAATGTTGCCTCGGAGCTTTACTCCGATAGCGGTCAGCTTATTGGCAAATATTTTGTAGAAAACAGAACCCCTGTCGGGTATCGCGATTTGCCCCCAATGCTTATTAATGCTCTCGTTGCCACCGAGGATGCTCGTTTTTACGATCACTGGGGAATTGACTTTAAAAGTACGCTTGGCGCATTATACTCTACGGCCAAGGGCGATCGTAGAGGGGGGAGCACCATTACTCAGCAGCTGGTGAAGAACCTATTTAAAACCCGCGACGATTATTCGAAGGGTTTGGTGGGGTACATTCCTGGCGTTAATGTTTTTGTTTATAAGCTAAAGGAATGGATTACCTCGCTGAAGATTGAGCTGTTCTACAACAAGCAGGAAATTCTCACGATGTACTTCAATACCGTAGGTTTTGGAAGTAATACGCACGGTATTAAAACGGCTGCGGCAACATTCTTTTCCAAAAAGCCGATACGGCTTACTACCGAAGAGTCGGCCCTTTTGGTTGGACTTCTTAAGGCACCAACCTACTATAGCCCGATTCGTAAGCCAAAAAATGCGTTCGAACGTCGTAATGTAGTGTTGGATCAGCTGGCGAAGTACGGTTATATTTCGGTTCGTACGTGCGACTCGTTAAAGGGGCAACCCATACACCTGGCGTACAATCCCGACGAGAATATTGATGGTAACGCTTCGTACATTCGCGATGCGGTGAGTAATTATCTCAAACCATGGCTTAAGGAGAATGAAATAGACCTTTACGAGGATGGGCTAAAAATTTACACCACCATAAACCTCGACCTTCAGGCCTATGCCGAGCTAGCCGTTACCGAGCAGATGAAAATGCTACAGCGTCGTTTTACCTGGCATTGGGAGGGGAAGAATCCTTGGGCCGATTCAAGAGGAGTCGAAATTCCTGGGTTTATCGAAACCGCAGCTAGGCAAACCAGCAGATATGCCGCTCTTAAGGATAAGTTTGGTGGTCATGCCGATTCTATTACCTTTTATATGAACCTGCCACGTAAGATGAAGGTGTTTACTTGGGATGGTGTAAAGGATACCACCTTTTCGCCAATGGATTCACTCCGCTACTACAAGCAATTCCTTCATGCCGGATTTATGTCGATGGATCCCAATAGTGGCTATATAAAAACCTGGGTAGGAGGTATCAACTACCCATTCTTTAAGTACGATCACGTAAAACAGTCGAAGCGTCAGCCTGGATCTCTTTTTAAAGCCTACGTATATACTGCGGCAATGGATGCAGGAATGGGGCCTTGCGATAAGATGGTGGATGTTCCTGTTACTATCAACTATGTAGAAAAGGGTGTGCAAAAAACGTGGATGCCTAAAAATGCCGATAGCCATTTTTCGGGTGCAGAGGTTACCTTAAAGCACGCTTTTGCTAAATCGATAAACTCCATTGCAGTTCAGCTCACCCAGCAGGTAGGTTGGAATAAGGTTATAGAGTTTGCCCATAAAATGGGTATTACAACCCCACTTGCCAGCGTTCCATCGGTTTCGTTAGGCTCTAGCGATGTGTCGCTATACGAAATGGTAAACTCTTACGCCCCAATGGTTAATGGAGGGTACTCTGTTAAGCCAATTCTGGTGACGAAAATTGTAAATAAAAAGGGGAAGGGGATATACGAGTCTGAACCTGAAAAGAAGAAGATAATAAGCGATCTTACCGCTTTCTATATGCTCGAAATGCTTAAGTCGGGGCTAACTGAACCAGGAGCAACCACTCAGGCTCTTTTCGAGTACGACCTGTTTAAATGGAATACCGATTTTGGAGGCAAAACAGGAACTTCGTCTAACCAGTCTGATGGTTGGTTTGTCGGCATTTCTCCAAATCTTATTTCAGGAAGCTGGGTGGGAGCCGAATCGCGAGCGGTTCACTTCCGAACAACAGCGTTGGGAGAGGGATGTAAAACAGCCCTTCCTATCTATGGGAAATTTATGGAGAAGGTGATGAATGATAAAAGGTTTCCACAGTTTCACGGGAAATTCCCCAAACCAAGTGGTACCATACCAAAGGAGTACACCTGCCATACTCGCTACGTTCCGAAGGTAAATCCAATGGATTCGTTACTCGATAATACTACAGATATTGGTCTTGATGATGAGAATCTTCCTGCAGAATAGGGAGGTTCGTCTTACCTGTATTCAGTGTAATTGATTGTTAAGGGTATATTGGTTTTCTCTTTGTAAAATGATTTGAGGGGAGGTTGGTTTCTATTTCATCACTACTATTCGGTGCTTTAGAACAAACAGCAGTATAGAGGAGGACGAAAGTCCGTAGTTGACGGTTGATTCATAAGATGAAAGAAGACAAATATTGTAAAATAAAAAAGGGTGTTCCGTTGTAGGAGCACCCTTTTTGGTTCTAGTATTCTAGTGAGATAATTTCGTTTGTGAACAGTATTTGAGGTCTGTTTTCCTATCTACTGGGCAAAGAAGTATTCGTATAGATCCGAAACCTCATCAGCGGTAAAGTTCGATTGTTTGTCGAGGAAGTTCTCTACGGCCCGTTTTAATTCATCGTACGAGATATCGCCATCCTTGTTAACATCTACCTTCACAAATTTTTCTGGCATTTGTGCTTTAGCCTTGTACTTACCGCTTGGAGTCCTGTTTTTCGAAAGAAAAATTTGGGCATCTTCACGTCTAACTGCGGCATATTGGTTGTCTAGAATCTCAAAGTCAGCTTTTGATAGGGCAACCCCTTTATTGTTAACCGCTAATCCTACAGGGGTGCGGTTGTCGGTATCCATGTAATCGGGAATTCCATCAGCATCGGTATCTAATGGGCAGCCATTGTTTTCGTTAACTTTTACTCCAGGAGGCGTGTCTGGACAGTCGTCTCCGGGGTCTAGTACGCCATCGCCATCTTGATCCATCTGCAAGTTTGGCTCGTTCTCGATATCCATAACGAGCTTTTTGATGATGTACGACTTGCGATCGGAGAAAATATCAAAATTAAGTCCGATATAGGTGAATAGATAGGCGTCTTTTTGGCTATTTGGTTTTAGTGTTGTTGGAATATGAGGCAGTTTAGTACCCGAATTTATTGTAGCCAAGGT
>CAXYUU010000104.1:0-9511 GCA_964292015.1 uncultured Acetobacteroides sp. | reverse complement strand
GAACTACGTGATTGAACATGGCCACACGCTCAGCGTCTCCGTCAATTCGAATCTCCGTACCAATTTTAACGGCTTCGCGCTTCCCCTTATCCACATCAACCTTATAAATCTGTCCGTCGGATAGCAGGAAAAGATTTTTCATCTCCTTATCCCACTCAAGCGAACCAGAACGGGCATTCATGGCAATCTCCATCTTTGCCTCCTTGGTGCGTAGCTTAATGCTCCAAAGGTTAAATCCCTTCTCGAAGCGGGCAAGGTAGTAGAGCACTTCGCCATCCTTCGAGAGAACCGCATCGCCAATTGATGCAGAGTTGATGGTTAGGCGAGCATACCGATCTGTCAGATTATCCAAATCAAATTTAAGGGTAGAGTCTGGCATTGAAGCCTCAACCTTCTTATCCTTTTTATTACCCTTCTCATTCTTCTTCTTGGCATCCTCCTTTTTCTTGGCATCATCTTTTGCCTTCTTCTCCCGTTCATCAATTGCCTTTTGCAAATCGTAATCATCCTTGCTCAACTTAAACTTATCCCAAGCATCGCGGGTAAGAAACATGCTAAACACATCAGACTGGCGTGCACCACTGTTAGCTGCACTACGAAGACCTTCACGGGTGGAAAACCAAAGCAGCTGCTGCCCCTTGTTTACCCATTTAGGATTATAGTCCTCGTAACCGCTTTGGGTTAAATTAATGTAGGGGGATTTCCCATCGGCTGGAATAAGAACCAGCTCTCCGTTTGCCATTGTTGGGGAGTACTCTGCAACAAGCCATTTACTATCGGGACTCCATGTGAAATTTTGTCCACCATCCTGCATGTAGTAAAGCTCCTTTGGAGATAGTAGTGTACTAACCTCTTTAGTTGCAAGATTCAACACCTTAAGGGAAGTCCAGCTTTCGACATAGGCAAGCAGCTTTCCATCGGGCGATGGTAGTGGCTGGTAGCAATCATTCGCATTGCTAATTAGGGTTTCCTCCTTTATAAGAGTTGATGCGAAAAAGAAGGGCTCCCCTGTACGTACCTTGCTTGCCTTAAACACCTGCCAACGCCCATTGCGCTCGCTAGCATAAACTATCGACTTACCATCATTACTGAAGTGAACCGACGACTCCTGCTCGGGGGTCGAGGTAATACGCTTGGTAAAATCGCCATCAACAGACGAAACAAACACCTCTCCACGGGAAATAAAGGCAACCTCCTTACCATCGGGCGAAATGGACATCTCCTTAACTTTACCATTTATCCCTATTTGCTGCACGCGGTTTTCCTTGTCATCGCCCATAACGGTGATGCCTACCTTGGTTGGTGTACCTCCCTGAGCGAGGGTGTAAATCTCTCCATCATAGCCAAAGCAAAGGGTTTGATTACGGCTGATGCTAAGGAAGCGTACGGGAAGTTCCTTGAAGGTGGTAATTTGGGTACGTTGGTCTGGATTTTTAAGCGATAGCTTAAACACGTTGAAAGATCCCGATTCCTCGCTTAGGAAAAAGATGCTCTGATTATCATTGGTTAATACCGGATTACGATCCTCTCCCTTAAAGGTGGTTACCTGTGTATGCTTACCTGTTTCCGGTTCGTACATCCAAATATCGCGAGCAATAGACGACTGCTGATGCTTACGCCACTCGTTCTCCCCTCCCTTCTTATCCTGATAAACCAAAAACTTGCCGTTTGAGGCAAACTTAACAGCCTCGGCAGGAGTTGTTAGTACCAGCTCTACCTTACCACCACTGGATGGCACAGAGTACAGTTCAGGTTGTGATCCTGCGGGGAACTGCCTATGACTTGCCAAATCCTGACGGGCTGCACCAAATAGCACGGCATTATCGTCGTTGGTAAATGTATAGGGAATCTCATCGGCCGAATGGTAGGTAAGCCGGGTTGGCTTTCCCCCATTGGCATCAACTACAAAAACATCATAGCTGCCGAAGCGATTCGATGCAAAAGCGATGCGGCGGCTATCGTTGCTCCATACGGGCATGTAGTCGTTGGCCGAATGATAGGTTATGGCTGTTGCCGCACCTCCTCCTGCCGGTACTGTGTAGATATCGCCCTTGTAGGTGAAGGCAATGATTTGCCCATTGGGTGAAATAGATGGGTACCGCAGCCACTTAGGCGACTGCTGCGCGAGTGTCAAAATGGTAATTGCCAACATAGGTAGCAATAAGAGTAACCTTTTAATCATTGCAAATCAGTTTTTATAAAATATGTTTCGTTCTAGTACCCTGCAAAAAACAAATATGGTAAGACCCCCGATGCCAAATACGTACCTACTCAACTACGACTACCCCGAAAAAAGTATAGGGCAAAGTGAGGTTACCCTTGTCGCTGCCCGTCGTCATCCAAGCAACGAGCCTAACGCTCCAACTTCGTATAACCATAGACTGAAAAGGTAGCGCCAAACCTTAAACCTGCTGGTTCAATGCATTTGGTTTATGATGGCAGCTAAAGTAGCAAAAAAGCGATGTAGGAATATTGAAAAGGATGAATTGATACAGCAAAGATTTTGAGATAAGGGAAATTGGTAGCCTATTCAGACTGAATAAAATAATTTTCAAATGCTATAGCGATATACTACAGCATACTTATGACATTCCACTATACCAACGATTCACTACTGAACCTAATCCCCCCTATCCTGTTTACCAGAACAACAATAGCTAGAAATCATGTCAGCAACCCAATCGACCATGCTACCTCTTGGAACGGTAGCCCCCAACTTTGAGCTACTCGAACCGCTAACGGGTAAGGTAAAATCGCTCGACCTGCTAAAGTCAGATCGAGCAACGCTCATTATGTTTATCTGCAACCACTGTCCGTTTGTGAAGCATGTCAACCCTCAACTCGTGGCACTAGCAAACGACTACCTTGCGAAAGGGGTTCGCCTTATTGCCATAAACGCCAACGATGTGGCCAGCTACCCTGACGATTCGCCCGAAAAGATGGTAGAAACGGTAAGAACCGTCAGCTACCCATTTCCCTACCTATTCGACGAAACCCAGGAGGTAGCCAAGGCATACGATGCCGCCTGCACGCCCGACTTCTTCCTATTCGATGGTAATATGCGGCTGGTCTACCGCGGACAGCTCGACAGCTCGCGCCCGTCGAACAGCATACCCGTTGATGGAGCCGATCTCCGAAAGGCAATCGATGCTACTCTTAAAGGGGAAAAGGTGGACAACAACCAGAAGCCCAGCATAGGCTGCAACATAAAATGGGCAAAGGATTAGCCTCTTGACGTTAGCCTCTAAACTCAGGAATAGAGGTACATACTCAAAACAAATCGTCATTCAACCATTCATCAAACCCCTTTTACTGAAAGGAAAAAACCCCATCTGTACTTAGGAAAAAGATTTCGTCAAAGAGTGCGTAGCATCAAACATTAATACTAAATTTAGGCTCTAAATGTGCCTTTAAGTTTAACTTTCATTAATCTCAGAAAATATGTTAGGTATGGAATCAGGAGTACTAATTGCTATTGTAGTCTTTGCGCTACTGCTAATTTTGATGATCGTCAAGATTGTGCCACAACAGACCGCTTACATTATTGAACGCTTCGGGAAATTTCACGAATCACTTAACCCGGGCATCAACTTTGTTATCCCATTCTTCGATAAGGTTGCCTACAAGTACACCCTAAAGGAGCAAACTTTTGAGATACCCGAACAGGTGTGTATCACCCGCGATAACGTTCAGGTGATTGTCGATGGGGTGATTTTCCTTCAGGTAATTGATCCACAAAAGGCCGCTTACGGCATCAGCAACTACATATTTTCGGTAACCCAGCTTTCGCAAACTACCATGCGTAGCGAAATGGGTAAGATTGAGCTCGACCGTACTTTCGAAGAGCGTACAACCATCAACCGCGCGGTGGTAGAGGCAATCGACGAAGCTTCGCAGCATTGGGGAGTAAAGGTGCTCCGCTACGAAATCAAAAACATTACCCCACCTCAATCGGTACTTCATGCAATGGAGAAACAGATGCAGGCCGAGCGTGAAAAGCGTGCCCGCATCCTACAATCCGAAGGTGAAAAGCAGTCGGCTATTAATGTTGCCGAAGGACAAAAGCAAAAGGTAGTACTCGAATCGGAAGGTGTCAAGCTACAGCAAATTAATACTGCCGAAGGAGAAGCCGCCGCTATTAGAGCCGTTGCTATTGCAACTGCCGATGGTATTAAAGCCGTTGCGTCGACCATTAAGGAGCAGGGCGGTTACGAGGCCATCCAGCTTCGTGTTGCCGAGAATCTGGTAGAGCAATTTGGCAAGCTGGCCAAAACCAACAACACCCTAATTCTTCCTGCAAACTTTGGCGATATGGCCTCCATCATATCTGGCGCCCTATCGGTAGTTAAGCAGCAGTATCCTCAAGCACCTAGCAACCCAACACCCATACAGTAATGATGGAAATTATTAGCCAGTCGCAATTTTGGCTTATCGTCGGCTTTATCATGCTGGTGATCGAAATGTTTAGCCTATCGTTCTTCGCCTTTTTTATTGCGATGGGCGCTCTGCTAACCGCTCTACTCACCTATCTGGGCTTGCTGCCTACGACCACGCTACAGGTGATCGTATTCTGCGTAAGCTCGGTGCTTTTCCTTCTTCTTTTGCGCAAGCTGCTCAAGAAAAGATTCTCGCAGGCAAAGGGCGGATTAGACTACACCGAATTTGTTGGCGATAGGGTAAATGTAATTAAGGCCATTCCCGAAAACGGCAGAGGAAAAGTTTTTTACCGAGGAACTGAATGGGATGCCGTAAGCATCGACGGTAAGCCAATCGAAAAGGACACCCCTGTTACCATTCTGAAAATGGATGGAATAGTTGTCATTGTTCGACGCAGCTAACGATCCTTTTTAAATGAATAAATATGCAGCCAGCACGTTCTTGTAAAAGATGTGCTGGCTATTTTTTTGAACATATATATGGGTTTGCCATGGGTTCGCCCCGTACTCCCAAGGCAACTGCCGGTTAGCCTGACGGGTTACTAAACAAGCCGTACCTGCTCGCCATCAAACCATAACGCCCGCAACGTGATTACAATGGTTATGTATGGAAGCAAACGCTGAACATTTGCCCGATAATTTTTACTGAATTTATAATACGCAACCCATTTTTAGCTAACTTGCGTAGGAATACGGTTATACAAACTACATCAACGATATCTATGAAGCTAAGATCCTTCAGCGCACTGGCACTACTTCTCATGAGCTCTCTAGGTGCATTAGCCCAAGAGCAATGGAGCTTAGAGCGATGCATACAGTACGCCATAAGCAACAACATTACCATTAAGCAGCAGGAGCTAAACGTTGCCACCTCCGACAATGCCGTTAAACAGGCAAAGTGGAATCAGGCACCCTCGATTTCGGCCAGCGGCAACGAGTCGGTGAGCTTTGGACGCTCGCGCGACAACTCGAACTTTTCGTCGATAGACAAATCGGCATGGAGTGGAAACTTTGGCGTTGGTGGCCAGCTGAACATCTTTAGCGGCTTTAGCAACAGGTACACCATCTCGAAAAACAAGCTCGACCTGCAATCGGCACTCCTCGAAGTCGAAAGAACCAAAAACGACATATCGCTGAACATTGCCGCAGCCTACCTTCAGGTGCTCTTTAGCGAGGAGCTCGTAACCAACTCCGAAAAGCAAATTGAGCTAACCAAAATGCAGGTAGAGCGCACCCTAAAGCTGGTTGATGCGGGCAACCTATCGCAAAGCAACCTGCTAGAGATCCGCTCGCAGCTGGCACAGGAAGAGGTGACGCTGGTAAACGCACAAAACCAGCTCGACATTGCCTACCTTTCGCTTAGGCAGCTGCTCGAACTCCCTGTCGAAACCTCATTTAAGATCGACCATCCAACAAACCTACAGCTCGACAACCAGTATGCGCTGAGCACACCCGGCAAGCTGTTCGAGATGTCGCAAGGTCTTCCCCAAATAAAATCGGCCGAGGTAAAGGTGCAGAGTGCCGATAAGGGCATTAAGATTGCCAAAAGCGGATACTACCCCACCCTATCGTTAGCGGTACAGTACGGCACCAGCTACTTTAACCAGGCAGTTGAGCTAAAGGGGACGCAAACTGCACCCAATGGAGACATCACCCCAATTTATGGCAAGCAGTCGGTAAGCAACCAGCTCGATAAGAACCAAAGCACCACCTTTTCGCTGAGCTTGCAGATTCCGATATTCGACAAATTCCGCTCGAAGTACACAGTAAACAACGCGCGCATTGGCTTTACCTTTGCACAGCTCGACCTGCAACAGCGCAAGAACACGCTGTACAAGGAGATTTCGCAGGCACATGCCGATGCCGTGGGCGCCATGAAAAAGTATATGGCTCCCGAAAAGGCTCGCGAGGCATCCTCCGAATCGTTTAGCAGCATCGATAAAAAGTTTAATGTAGGAGCCGCCAACTCGATCGATTACAATACGGCAAAGAACAACCTGTCGAAATCGGAGTCGGAGCTGCTACAGGCAAAGTACCAGTTTATCTTCAAAACAAAAATCCTCGACTTTTACAAGGGAGCACCTATTAAGCTATAAGATATGAACAAGAAAAAAATCACCAGATACGCCATTATTGGAGCCGTTGCCCTTATTATCTTACTTGTAGTAGGTAAAAAAGCAGGATGGTTTGGTAAGGATGACCTGCAAAAGGTTGCCATCGAAAAGCCAATGGATAGACGAATTACCGAGTACGTATCGGCAAATGGAAAGATACAGCCGGTAACCGAGGTAAAGATCAGCTCCGATGTTTCGGGCGAGATTGTGGAGCTTCCGGTAAAGGAGGGACAACGGGTAAACCGTGGCGACCTGCTATTTAAGGTAAAGCCCGACATGTACATGTCGCAACGCGACAGGGCAGGCGCCGCACTGAATACGGCAAAAACCCGCATCAACCAGGCACAAATACAGGTGCAGAAAGACGAGCAGGCCTACCTCCGTAATAAAACGCTCTACGAGCAAAAGGTAATATCGAAGGCCGAATTCGAGAACTTCGAGGCTGCCTACAAGTCGTCGAAAAGCAACCTGCAGTCGGCACAGTACGACTTTCAAAGCTCGGAAGCTTCGCTCAAGGAGGCCAACGAAAGCTTGTCGAAGACCACCGTGTACGCACCAATGAACGGCATCGTATCGAAGCTCAACGCTAAGCTGGGCGAACGGGTGGTAGGAACCATGCAGATGGCCGGCACCGAGGTGATGCGCATTGCCAACCTCAACCAAATGGAGGTGTACGCCGAAGTGAACGAAAACGACATTGTGAAGGTGAAACTCAACGACACCGCACTTGTTGAGGTGGACGCCTACCTGGGTAAGAAGTTTAAGGGAATTGTAACCCAAATCGCCAACTCGTCGAGCACATCGGCAACCAGCACCGACCAGGTGATCAACTTTGAGGTGCGCGTGCTGCTACTCGAGGATTCGTACAAAAGCCTGATTAAGGGAGGCTCGGCAAGTCCGTTCCGCCCAGGAATGTCGGCATCGGTAGAGATTGAAACCAACAGCATCCGCCAGGCGCTTACCATACCCATCCAATCGGTAACCAGCTATATCGACACCACCAAGAAGACTGCCAAGAAGGCCAAAGCGGCTAAGAAGGAGTCGACTTCGGACGAGGAGGTTAAGCCAATCGACGAAGATGGCGTAATCGACCGCTCGGGTGGCGAAGAGGTGGTGTACGTGTACAACTCGAAGGAGAAGTGCGTGAAACGGGTAAAGGTAAAAACCGGCATCCAGGATAACACCTACATCCAAATCCTAAGCGGCCTATCTAAAAAGGATGAGGTGGTAGTTGCCCCATTCAGCGCCATATCGCGTAAGCTAAAGGATGGAGCTAAGGTGGAGGTGGTACCGGCAGATAAGGTGTTTGAATAGCGATCAAGATTTCAGTATCTTCGCATCCGAAAGCGCACCGCGCACCAAGATACCGAACGATACCATGAGCATCATACTGAGCATCGAAACGGGAACGGAGGTTTGCTCCGTTTCCCTTTCTTCCAATTCCGAGATAATCGACATCCGCGAAAGCGCAGCACCCCAAGCGCACGCACGCCAGCTGGCCGTATTCATCGACGAGCTGCTAAAGGCAAACCAGCTAACCATAAAAGATCTATCGGCAGTTGCCGTTGGCGAAGGCCCCGGATCGTACACCGGGCTACGCATTGGTGTATCTACCGCAAAAGGAATTTGCTACGGCGCGGGAATCCCCCTAATTGCCGTAGGCAGCCTAAGCACCCTTGCCCAAGGCGCCATCGAGCAGGTGGAAAATGGCGATGATGCCCTATTTTGCCCAATGATCGACGCCCGCCGAATGGAGGTGTACACCGCACTCTACACCAGCAGCGGCCAAGCCAAAACCGACGTGGAAGCGCTGGTTGTCGACGAAACCTCGTTTAAGGAGGTGCTCGAAAACGGCACGGTGTACTTCTTTGGCAATGGCGCCCAAAAATGTATGGAGGTAGTTAACCACCCGAACGCAAAGTTTTTGGAGGTTGCCCATACGGCCGCCAACATGGCCCCCATCGCCCATCGGAAGTACGATGCCGCCGAGTTTGTGGATGTTGCCTACTTCGAACCTTTTTACCTAAAAGACTTCGTGGTGACAAAATCTAAGAAAAATTCACTCGGTCTATAACAAAGAGCGATAATTTTTAAAATCAATGGATTATATTTGCAACCAAATAAAATAGTAAACCCTTTATGGCAACCACAACAGATATTAAAAACGGATTGTGCATCGAGTTTAACGGTAAGCCTTACACCGTTGTCGAATTTCAACACGTAAAACCTGGAAAAGGTGCTGCATTCGTTAGAACCAAGCTCAGAAATCTGGAAACCGGCCGCGTGCTCGAAAACACCTTTAACTCAGGTGTGAAAATCGACATCATCCGCGTTGAACGCCGTCCTTACCAGTTCCTTTACCAAGATGAAGCGGGCTACAACTTCATGCACAACGAGACCTTCGAGCAAATTACCCTCGAAAAAAGGATCGTTGAAAACGCCGACCTGATGAAGGAAGGGCAAAATGTAGAAATGATGGTTCATGCCGACAAGGAAGAGGTTCTTACCTGCGAGCTTCCCCCATTTGTTGAGCTGATGGTTACCTACACCGAACCCGGTATGAAGGGCGACACCGCATCGTCGAATGCCCTGAAACCAGCTACCCTTGAAACAGGTGCCGAAATTCGTGTTCCCCTGTTTATTAACCAAGACGAAAAAATTAAGATCGACACCCGTACCCGCAGCTATGTTGAGCGCGTGAGGTCGTAATCGTTCCGTATAGCGAAACGCAAAAGGCTGTCCTGGTAGGACAGCCTTTTACGTTTACCCAAATTCGCAAGAAAATCGCACCTGCCACCCGCCAGCCTCCCGCACAAGGCAGTGAAAACCTCATCGGAACTTCCGAATCGACCAACCGACGCGTGAAAAGCTCTTCCGAACTTTCCGATTGACCAACCTACCCGTGAAAAGCTCATCCGAACTTTCGGATTGACCAACCGACCCGTGAAAAGCTCATCCGAA
>CAXYUU010000103.1:0-9515 GCA_964292015.1 uncultured Acetobacteroides sp. | reverse complement strand
AGGTAGACTAAGGAACAGAATAAACCTCAAGCAACGATTTGCAACACACCATAGAGTAAATATAGATCAACAAGCCCCGAAAAGAAGTATTTACCACACTTACAATAATGGCATTAAACCAAGTAATAGTTTAATGCCATTCATTGTATACACTATAAGGAATCAAAACATGGTAGATTCAAGTATCTATCGCTTAAATTTGGGGTCGTTAAAAAAGTTCAACCGAAATATTCTGAATAAACGCCGTATAGGTGCAATATTCACCTACCCTTGCTTCCGATACAGTTAGCAGTATTGACTTCTCCTCCCCGAATTTATCTACAATTTGCACCTCGGTTCTTACCCCCTTAAACATGTTAGCATCCGATTGCAAAAAGCGAACGATCTCGCCACCTTTTAGTCCCAGATACTCGGGGGGTAGTATCATTCCGATGTTATTTCCAATAACCTCCTCCTTGCTATACCCAAAAAGATCCTCTGCTGCTCGATTAAACACCTCAATTTCTTCACTAGCATTAATCGTTATAATTGCATCCATTGCACCCTCTAGCGTCTCCTCATTTCTTATCTTCACCGCCTCTATTTCGTCGAGTTTTTGCACCAAGATTGATTGTGACGCTTTAAGCTGCTTCTCTTGATCGAGCAGCTGAGCAGTCTTGTGTAGTGTTTCCAACTCCAACTTCTTCTGAGATGTGATGTCTTGCGAAATAAATATGACTTTGGATATCTCGTTATACATGTTGTACACCGCCGAAAAGGTTCCATGAAGCCAAATTGTCGCCCCTTTGCTGGAAATAATTTTAAACTGATCCCCCAACGGATTCCCCCTGACAATATCCTTCCATAACTCCTCGAATGATAAAGAATATTCGGAGTCGAAAAAGTCAAACACAGGCGTATTTACAAGATCCCCGAAGCCCATTTTCATTGTGCTCAAGAACTTCCCATTACAGTTTAGAAGCAACGCACTAGGCGAAAACTCTGCTTTTATGGTCGAATTATTAAGAGCAAACACCTGACCTTCGAGATCGAGATTCAGCTCCTTAAGTTCGGTTATGTCGATACCTAAAAATAGTATCTCCTGCACCTTTCCTGCATTATCTCGTACGCAGGTATAGGTAGCCATAGACCAGAAATCGCTCCCCTGCTTCGTTACATGCTTCATACCACCTTCAAAGTGATTTCCACCTTTTACCAAGCCGTTCCATATTTCAAAAAACCAGGGTGCCTCCTTTTTATCAATAAACTTGGAGATATGAACTCCTTTCACCTCGGTAACACTACCGTAACCGAGTTTAGCAAGAAAGCGATCGTTTGCAGAAATAAGTCGACCACTTAAATCGTACTCGGCTTTAACTAGGGTTTGGTTAACCGATTCGGTAAAGTTGGCGAGCAGGGCACCCTTACGAGCAGCCTCCTCACGAGCAGCATGGAGCTCTTCGATACTTTGATGCATCTCCTCCTCCTGAATCTGCAATAATTCCGATTGCTGCTGCGATTGCTCTAAAAGCAACGATGTACGATGAGCAACTATTACATTTTTGACTGTTGCGGCTACCACGCTGGAGAGTTTTTCAACAAATTCGATTTCACCTGCATTTAAGCGATTAAACGAAGCGATCTCCATCACCCCTTGCACTTCATCGTCAACAATAAGAGGAATAACAAATAGACAGTTCGGATTTGCACTGCCAAGTCCGCTGGTAATGCTTACGTAGCTACTTGGAATATCGGTCATGTAAATAGGCTCCTTCTCGTAGGCACAAGCGCCTATTAAGCCCGATCCCCATTCAACTCTTTTACGAACCAACCGTTTACGGTCGTAAGCAAAAGATGCAAGCTGGTTAAAATAGGGACTATCAGAAGCCACATCTTCGAGTAAGAAGAAACCGCCCTGGGTTGCCTTGATATATTTTACGAGGTTACTAATTACAGCATAGGCAAAATCATCTAAGCTATCATAGTTTACTCTGAGTATTTCTCCAAAAAGCGCTAAACCTTCTGCTGCCCAGCTACGTGCTGCATCTTCGTCTACTTTCTTTTTTCGTTCGGCTTCGCTTTTTACAAGGTAATCGCGCAAACCTAAAACAGCAAGATTCATTTCGTTTTCCCTATTTATTCCAATAGGTATATCGAACATTCCCTTGCAAAGCTCCTTTGTAAAAGCCAACGTAGTATCTTGCTCAAGGCTCCTTCGTTCATCCTCTTTTCTTCGACTCTCAAAAAGTTGATGTAGGGATTTTCCAAAACCGTAGGAGAAGAACCCGATCAGGCAAGGAAGCAAATCGATGATCCACCACGATGGATTGACAGCATGTAATTCGGCTATGATATCTACATTAAGCTGTTTTGTATTGGTAAGCACTTCGATGAGCAGCATAGTTAACCATAGGGCTAGTCCCACAGCAAATCCTACCGTTGCAAAACGCCTAGCATTAACCGTGCTACTTGAAGCATCGGAGAGTAATCTATCTAAAGCAATAGCCGTAACCATACAATTAATTTTCTCGTTTTACACTTAAAGCCATGGCTGTTTCAGCAATTAGGTCTAAAGGAACAACCTTATCGGCAGCACCTAGGCCTATTGCCTCTTTGGGCATCCCAAACACTACGCACGACTTTTCATCCTGAGCAATCGTTTTTGCTCCTGCTTGCTTCATTTCGAGAAGACCTTTAGCACCATCGTCGCCCATTCCGGTCATTATTATACCTATAGCATTCGATCCGGCATAACGGGCAACCGAACGAAATAGCACATCAACCGAAGGACGATGCCGGTTAACCATTGGACCGTCATTTAGCTCAACCACATACTTTAACCCACTTCGCCTAAGCAGCATATGCTTATTACCAGGAGCGATTAAGGCTCTACCGCGAATTACGGAGTCACCATTTTCGGCTTCCTTAACGGTTATATGGCAAAGATCGTTTAACCGGTTGGCAAACGAACGGGTAAAGAGTTCGGGCATATGCTGTACCACCACTACACCGGGACTATTAAGCGGCAGCGCAGATAAAAAGACTCGCAGCGCTTCGGTTCCCCCCGTAGAGGCGCCAACTGCTACGACAATATCGGTAGAATGCAAGTGGTTATTTGACGAAGCTTTAGCCAGAATAACATCGGCAGAGAATTTTGGTGTTAACTCGGGTAGTTCGGTCACCTTTCTTCTCCGTATTTTTGCCATGGCAGCCGCTTTCACCGCATCGCAAATGCGGATACTCGACTCCTCAAAAAATATCTTCGTATTTAAGGCCGGTTTCGTAATTACTTCGGCGGCACCATAGTCCAACGCCCGCATTGCCGAAACCGATCCCTCCTTTGTTAAGCTCGAAATGACAACAACGGGTATCGGATGCTGGGACATAATCTTCTTAAGAAAGGTTAGCCCATCCATTCGAGGCATTTCTATATCGAGCGTAATAACATCGGGCTCCTGACTTTGAATTTTTTTAACCGCAATAAATGGATCCGAAGCGCTACCAATAACTTCAATCATCGCATCGGTTTGAAGAATATTGATTAACGTTTGCCGTGCCAATGCAGAGTCATCAACAACTAGTACTTTTACTTTCTTCATTGCCATTTATCGATTTATTGCGTACTGTTTTAGCTGAACATGTCGAGATACAAAGCGTAAACTCCCCGTTTCTCAAATAGAGAAGCTCGATTATCAGCTATTCAACCGTCAGCTTCTTGAAAAAAAACAACATCGTCCCTTGAATCTTAAAGTCAACAGGTAACGTATTGACGTTACTTGACCTTACCTTTCGTAATACACCATTTCGTAGGTTGCTTATACATCAACCTAGGATTGACGATAAATAATGCTGCTTAATCGGGCTTAACATACGGTGTACCCTTTGGTTTAGGCTTATCCAAATCGGATGACACAAAATTATGTTTGGGTATAATCTTTTGAAATACCTCTCCTGTTGATGTAATAAACATAAGCTTTCGCCCGTTTTTACCGCCAACGCTTTTCGCAACAACGGGTATTCGATGCTCTTCGAGTAATTCCATTGCCAGCTGCGCATTTCGTTCACCAATACGAAAGTTTGAGGTTGACGTTCCAATGACCTCGCCACCACCAAAAACCTTAGCCTTCAGATTTTTCTTTTTACACCCTAGATGAACCATTTTTTCGATTAGCTTTTCGATAGCGATATTCCCATACTTTGGCGATGCAAAACCTTCGCCATTCCAAAGAGGCAACATAAAGTGGTTCATTCCTCCAATAGACGTGGTTGGATCCCACAAGCACACCGAAACACAAGACCCAAGAACGGTTATAACCTTATATGGTTTATGGCTTGCAACAAGAGCCGAAGGGTACAAGTAGTATTGTTCAGGTTCTTCCATTTACCTTAATATCTTACATATTATCATTGAGCTACTCGTTGTCCTAAAATATTTCATCGTCGGTATCAAAAAATAGATCGTCATCATCTTTGGGGAAACCTTCGTCATCCGAACTTACTGACGAATCAGGAATTTGAACTACATAAATAGTCCCTTCATCCTTTTTGCTAACAAGATCGACCGTTCCTCCAAGCGCTTCGAGCATCGACTTAGCAACCGTAAGGCCAAGCCCATAGCCACTGTTTACCGTATTAATATCAGTATTTACACGCTTAAACCGATCGAATATGTACTTCTGCTCCGCTTCATCGATGCCAATTCCGTTATCCTGAATTCGAATAGTGAATAGCTGCTCCTCACAATCGACAGTAACTGTAACTGTACCATTGTCCTTACTGTACTTAATGCAGTTATCCAACAGATTTGAAAGTACCAGATGCAGCTTATCGGGATCGGTTGACACGCTCCTACTTTCGCCGCTACAAACAAGATTTACCGTTACGTTTTGCTTAGCTAACTCATGGCTATACGAATTGACAACCGATGCGACAAACGGCATCAGATCAACACGCTTAAGATGCAAACGAACCTCACCAGCTTCCACCTCGGCGGCAGCAAAAATATTCTTCAGCTGAAAATCGAGCGAAAAGGCTTCCGAATAAATCATCGAAGCCATCTTTTTTACCTTATCAAGTTGGCTAGCATCGCACGACTGAATGTGTACCGCCAAGCCCGTAATCGAAGCAAATGGGTTAACTATTTCATTCCGAATGTTCGATATGAAGTGGCTCTTCATCCTCTCCGACTCTTCCAACTTTTTATTTAGCTCCTTCAGCTGATTATGTAACTCCTTAAAATGATTCAACGTCAGCATATCATCCTCAACACTGCTTTCGATCTCACTTTGAGGATCGTTATCTGCTAGCTTCATGTAATACTTTTTTTAATTAAATCTTTACAAAAACAGTTGGCTTTATCTGTCGCAGCGGTACGTTCATTCCAATAATAGACTCTGAGTGTCCAAGAAAGAAATACCCACCCGTTTTTAACTTCGTCGAAAGTTTGCATATTACGTTCTCCTGAGTTGCTTTATCAAAATAGATAAGAACATTTCGACAAAAGATTATGTCAAACTTATCGGGGGTATCGTAGTAGTCGTCCATTAAATTTAGCTGGGCAAATGTAGCTTTAGACCTAATTTCGGGGATAATCCGCACCGTTTTTTTTAGGGGATCCTTACTTTTCAACAGATATTTCCGCTTATACTCTAACGGAATACATGCCGCTCTTTCCTCCTTATACACCGCATCGACTGCTGCCTGGAGAACACGTGTTGATATATCGGTACAGTACAGATTATAGGTGAAAGCCTCATTTCGTTCAAGGAAACTTTCTAAAACCATAGCGATAGTATACGCTTCCTCGCCACTAGAGCAGCCTGCACTCCAAATTCTTAGATGTTTTGAAAAAGAGGAACGATTTACCATATCCCTTAAAACAACATTGACTAAAAAGTCGAAGTGGTTAGGTTCACGAAAAAAATCTGTTTTGTTGGTGCTTACCTGATTCATCATCAAAATAATCTCTTCGTATCCTTCCTTACCAAAAACATGGTCGATGTACTCCGAAAAAGTACCAATCCCCAGCTCGCGCAACCGCTTTTGCAACCGGCATTGCAGCATAATCTTTTTCTCTCGGGGCATTTTAATCCCGTAGTTCGTGTAAATAAAGCTACTTAACCGGTCAAACTCCTTTTCAGACATTTTTAAATCGAGGTCGCGCATTCGGGGCAAATTACAGGTTCAACAGGATATTATATACTGGCTACTTGATTACAAATCGTGTAGGAGGAATGCTAGCATTCGTCGGTATCATACGCGATATGAAAGAGAGATCCGCTTGCTTCGTGCTGCTTTAGAGCTAAAGCAATATCATCGTTCAACTTTTTCAGCTCGCTTGCATGACTCGAATAGATTGTACCACCGCGCTCGACAAATGTTAGAATTTGCATAAGCGAAGTTTTTACGCTACCGGAGATATCCTCCTGATTTAGGTTACCCATCCATCCGTAAGTATCGAGCAAATCGGAGGTAATAGACGAGCATGCCGTATAAATGGTAGCTTTTACCTCGTCGTCGATAATTGCTTCGAGCTGATCATTAATGGTAAGATCCAACGATACCAGCTCGAGTTCTAACCTCTTAATTTCTAAAACCTTCTTATACCTTGTTAAAAGGTTACACATGCCATCGGAAAGTGCGGATAACGCTTTTTCGCTTATGGCAAAGGTTACCGCGCCCGACTCTACCTCAAAAACGCTGGTTTCCTCAAAACGCTCCTCGGTAAGCATCGTAAACGCACCAATGATACGCCCCCAAATACGAAAGAACTTTTCGAAATGGTCGATCTCACTACCAAAACGAACATCTTCGAAATAAATTTTGAGAAGACGACCAGCTCCATTGCTGGCTACTGCTGGTGCATCGGATATATGTAAGATTCCCTCTTCGAGCTGGGTTGTATTCATCTACTTAAGTTGAACTTATTTTACGTTCTGATACTCTATACACGATTTATGACATACCATACAAGGGTACAAATCCTCGTGTACCTAATCGTTAACTTCGGAAATAGTACTATCCAAGACTTCAGCACGACTAATACTTATTAGAGATAAAGTCGTTATGGTAATACTTACTCTTTCATCATATACTTCCGCCTATCACGGGTATTACATCCCAATCGAACAGGAAATTCGATAGCAACTAGCCTAATAATGAGCGAGAAAGTAAGGACTACCACCCTGTAAGTAGTGGCAGCCTCGACCTATATCGTAAATAGGATAAAAGGGTGTACAATACCAACAATACCTACTCTTTCTAAAAGCTAGAACTTTTCGTAATCGGTATCCTTTGCGTCGGAATGTAGGTTTATCTTCACCCCTTTAGTTTTCAATGGCTCGTACTGCTGCTTTTCCTTTACACCGAAGGTTTGAGTTGTTGCTGATCTTTTTTGCTGATAAGCCCCTTGATGCTGCATTTTAATACGGCCCGTATTTTCAACCTTAAAGAAGTTAATCATTTCGCGAAGCTGATCGGCTTGACCAGAAAGTTCCTCAGAACCAGTAGCCATCTCTTCGGAAGCACTCGCATTTTGCTGAATAACCTGGTTTAGCTGATTTATCGCGTTGTTTATTTGATTAGCGCCTGAGTTTTGCTCGATAGATGCCGAGGCAATCTCCTGAACTAGGTTGGCCGTCTTCTCCACTTCGGGAATAAGCTGCACCATTAACCCACCTGCCTTTTCGGTTACCTCAACGCTATTTTTTGTAAGAACATCTATTTCGTCGGCGGCAATCTTAGATCGTTCGGCTAGCTTACGAACTTCGGCAGCAACTACAGCAAAACCTCTTCCATGTTCGCCTGCACGTGCTGCTTCGACTGCTGCATTTAATGCAAGTATGTTTGTTTGAAAAGCGATATCGCCAATGATGGAAATTTTAGAGGCAATCTCCTTAATCGACTTCATACTTTCGACAGCGGAGGTACTAACCACACCTAACCCTTTTGAAGCAGCAATAGATATCTTTTCGGTTTGCTGAGCATTGTCGGTATTCTGCTGAATATTCGACGACATCTCCTCCATCGATGAAGAAACCTCTTCGGCAGCCGAAGCTTGTTCCGAAGCACCTTGAGATATCTGCTGTGCGTTAGCACTCATTTCCTGACTAGCCGCCGCAATATTATCGGCAGCACCCTGAACTTGAACAACCACCTCAGAAACGGCCTTTACCATATTGCTTAATGCCCTAATGAGCTCATCGTTCTCCGAGCGCATTTTAAGCTCAACGGTAAGATCGCCTTCCGAAACCAATGTTGCCTTAACGGTAATATCGTTTAAGGTATCAATTAGCAGGTTCAGGTTATTTTTTATAAGATTAAAATCACCATAGTAAACATCGGTAATCTTAGCAGGTACATCGCCTATCGCAATTTTTTGTACATAGTCGGCTGCCATATTTAGCGGTGCAACTACGGCATCGAGCGTATTGTTAACGCCAACAATAATATCGCGAAACTCGAAGTTAATTGCTTCGGGATTGCCTCTGGTTGCCAGCTTACCCTCAATAGCCGAAGCTACGAGATGTTTCACCTCGTCGATCAACGATTTTATGATTGTTTGGATATTTCCGGCAATAACTAATCCAAGAATAATAGACAAAATACCGGCAAGTAGAATTAGAATAGACATGGCTATTGTTGCGGTATTGGAAATGCTGGTATTTTGATCAGCAATCTCGTGACCTACCCTAATATTTTCGGAAACAATATAGTCTAATGCCTTTTTTAATGGATTATATGCCTTTACAAAAAGACTATTTGCCCCATAAATTAAATTTTTAGCCTCGTCATCACTATTTACCATAGACAAGGCTACGATTTTATCAACCTCATAGTAGTAGGGAGCCAACACCGCTTTAACCTCATCAAACTCCTTTTTATCCTGCTCGTTTAAAATCCCTGTTTTTTCGTACGCTGCAAGATTTTCTTTTACATCTCCCCTTAACTCCTCAATCCTATTCTTTGTATTTTGAATATCCTGCGGATCATTTTTAAAGATAATATCGCGAACACAAACCCTAATTTCTTGTACATCCTCGGCAATTTGCATCACCTCGTTTGTAGGCAGAGTAATATATTCGTAAAGTTTAGTATCGGCCTCAGCTATTTTTTTTAGCTGAACAATACCAAAAATACCCACGATTGCTACAATCAATGTAACGGAGGCAAACCCTAATAGCAGCTTGACTTTGAGCGTAAAGTTCTTAAACATGAATTCTGTTTGTTAGCTAGTTTCTACTTGTTATTCGTTTTCTGAGTCGGAGGTATTTTCGCGAAGCATAAGTATGTCGTCAGACGAAAAAACCATATCCATATCCAGCAGCATTATAAAATTTTCGTTCTGATGCTTGTACATCCCGGTGATAAACTCCGACCGAAATTTAATTCCGAGATTAGGTGGCGGTAGTATTTGCTCGGCATTTATCTCGAGCACCTCCTGCACCGAATCAACGAGTGCTCCGATATGTAGCGGTTCGTTATCAACTTCCACTTCGAGTACCAGAATACAGGTATTAACCGTAGTTTCGATGGGC
>CAXYUU010000102.1:0-9608 GCA_964292015.1 uncultured Acetobacteroides sp. | reverse complement strand
TATACACCTTTGGCACCGAGGAGCAAAAGCAGAAGTACCTACCGCGCCTATGTACGGGCAGCCATACCTGGGCGTTTGGCCTTACCGAGAGTAATGCCGGTAGCGATAGCCGGGCAACCCAAAGTCGCGGCGAGCTAAAGGACGGTAGCTGGGTAGTAAATGGATCTAAAACGTTTATATCCAACGGCTCGTCGCCCGTGTCGCTGGGCGTTTCGGCGCAGGTAGTAACCCACGAGGCCAATGGGGTTAAGGAGCTGTCGGTAATACTTATCGAGCGGGGAACCAAGGGCTACACCCAGGAACCGATAAAGGGGAAGATGATGTGGCGCGGCTCCGACACCGGATCGCTCTACTTTGATAACGTGGTGGTGCCCGAATCGAACCTGCTTGGCAAGCGAGGTAAGGGAGCAAAAATGATGCTCGAAACCCTGGATGCCGGTCGCCTATCTATTGCCGCAATGGGGCTTGGGTTGGCGCAGGGGGCATACGAAATGGCGCTCGACTACTCGCATAAACGGGTTCAGTTTGAACAGCCAATTGGAAAGTTTCAGGCCATAGCGTTTAAACTGGCGGAGATGGCCACCAAGATAGAGGCGGCACGCTCGCTGCTGTACCACGCGGTATGGCTAAAGATGAATGGCGAACCCTACGGTAAGGAGGCGGCTATGGCCAAACTTTTCTGCTCCGAGATATCGCGCGAGGTGGCCAATGAGGCCGTGCAGATACATGGTGCCTGGGGATTGGTGGATGCCTACGATGTGGAGCGCTTCTACCGCGATCAACGCCTACTCGAAATCGGAGAGGGAACTTCCGAGATCCTAAAGCTGGTTATATCGAAGGCGATTTGGGAGAGGGGAGAATAGAGATAGGAGATAGGAGATATGAGAGGTGAGAGGTGAGAGGTGAGAGGTGAGAGGTGAGAGGTGAGAGGTGAGAGGTGAACTAGTAGAAGGCTTACACTCCTATTCTCTACTCCCGACTCCCGACTCCCTATTTCCTACTTCCTGTTAAAAAAATAAAGCTATCTTAGTTTCAAAATTGGGTAATCAATGGAAGAACGGAAAAAGGATCATATAACGTTAGCGTTTCAATCGCAAACGCCTGTTTCCCTAAACGATTCGAGGTTCAGCTACGAGCCTATGCTGGCGGCGCATCCGGTTGCGATGAATAGCCCCATCTCGTTTTTAGGCAAGGAGCTGTCGGTTCCCTTCTGGGTGTCGAGTATGACCGGTGGTACGGCTGTGGCTAAATCGGTGAACCAAAACCTGGCGCGTGCCTGCAACGAGTTTGGCATGGGCATGGGATTAGGCTCCTGCCGTATACTGCTCGACGATCCATCGCACTACCGCGATTTTGATGTACGAAATACGTTGGGAAGCCATCTTCCGCTATACGCCAATATTGGTATTTGCCAGCTCGAGGAGCTCCTAGCCGATAAGGCCATTGACCGAATTACCGAGGTGGTAAAAACGCTTCGTGCTGATGGGCTGATTGTTCACGTAAACCCTTTGCAGGAGTGGTTTCAACCCGAGGGCGATCGGATTAAGCAGCCACCCATTGATACCATCAGGCAGCTGCTCGATGAGGTCGACTACCCCATTATTGTGAAGGAGGTAGGCCAGGGGATGGGCTACCAAAGTCTAAGCGAGCTGCTGAGCTTGCCGCTGGCTGCTGTCGAGTTTGCCGCATTTGGGGGAACCAACTTTTCGAAGATGGAGATGCTTCGCTCCAACTCGCCCGAGGATGAGGTTTTTGCAGGGCTTACCGCTGTGGGCCATTCTGCTCTCGAAATGGTGCAGATGGTTAACGATATTGCGCTCAATAAGGAGGTTAGCTGCAACCAGCTGATTGTTTCGGGTGGGGTGAAGGACTTTCTGGATGGATACTACCTGCTTTCCCGGTCGTCGTTACCCGCTGTAGTGGGCATGGCATCGGCATTTCTAAAGTATGCGCACGATTACGAGCTGCTCAAGCGCTTTGTGATGGCTCAGATTCGGGGTTTCCGAATGGCGCAGTCGTATTTAAAGATAAAAGAGTAGCATTAAGCAATGAATATGAAGAGGGAAATGCTCACGGGCTTTTCGAAATTGCAGCCATCCGAAAAGATTGATCGAATAGCATCGCTATTTGACGATTCGGAGCAGGCAAAAGTTGAGTTAAGCTCGTTCTTCTACGCTAACGAGGGGCTAAAGTCCGACTTTGTTGGCTTCAGCGAAAATACCATTAGCAGTTACCACTTGCCCTACGGCATAGTTCCCAACGTGGTAATAGATGGTGAGGTGTACCACGTACCCATGGTTACCGAGGAGAGCTCGGTTGTTGCCGCTGCCGCCGCAAGTGCCAAGTTTTGGGCAGCTAACGGGGGCTTTAAAACATACAGCGTAAGCGCGGTAAAGGTTGGGCAGATCCATTTTTCTACAGCCATGAAGCGGGATAGGCTCATCACCCTTATTGCCGAAAACCAGCAGCGGTTGAGGAGCTCGATTGCCGGCTATACTGCCCGAATGGAGCAGCGTGGCGGGGGTATTAACTCCTTCACGATACGTTCTACTAGCGGGATGCTGCACCAGTACCAGCTGCTGGTAGAGTTTAGTACGGCCGATTCGATGGGGGCAAACTTTATCAACACCTGTTTAGAGGAGCTTTCGTTGCCCTTGCAAGCGCTAATTGAAGATGCCGGCTTCGAGTGCGATGTGTTAATGTGCATCCTATCGAACTATACGCCCGACTGCACCGTAAGGGTTGGCGTTGAGGCTCCCATAGCAGCATTCTCGGGCTTGGTAGAGTGGATGGATGCCAGCACCTTCGCCCATCGGTTTAAGATGGCGGTAGATGTTGCGCATGCCGATATGTATCGGGCCACCACGCATAATAAGGGGATCATGAATGGTGTTGATGGGGTTGTTCTTGCTACGGGCAACGATTTTAGAGCCGTTGAGGCAGCCTCGCACGCATTTGCATCGCGAAGTGGAACCTACCGTAGCCTATCTACCTGTATGCTGGAGGAGGATAATTTTAGATTTGAGCTAGAACTTCCGCTAGCGCTAGGTGTTGTAGGAGGGTTAACCAGCCTGCATCCGCTAGCCAAACGGTCGTTGCAGCTGTTGGGCAATCCATCGGCTCAAGAATTAATGTCAGTAGCCGCAGCGGTAGGGTTGGCCAGTAATTTTGCCGCAGTTAAATCGCTTGTAACAGGCGGCATTCAACAAGGACACATGAAGATGCATTTACATAATATACTGAAGTCGTACAACGCAACGAAGGAGGACAAGGAGAGGGCAGCCGCTTGGTTTGCCACCCGAAAGGTATCTAACGTAGCGGTAAAGAAGTTTTTGGATGGTGAAAGAGAGTAGCTACTTTGCACACGGTAAGCTGATGCTAATGGGCGAGTTTTTCGTTCTTCGTGGGGCAACGTGTATTTCGGCACCATCGGTATACGGACAATCGTTGCAAATTAAGGAAGCTGACAATACGGATACGCTAAGCTGGAAGGCAAGTATACTTGGTGATCTTTGGTTTACTGCCGAGTATAGTGTACACGATTTCGAGGTTATCGCTTCAAGTGATAACTTCCTGGCAGAGAGCTTTGCTCGTCTTATTCGTATTACACGGGAGTTAAACCCATCGTTTTTACGTAGTGGAGCAGCTGGTGAAACGAACCTAACCTTTCCTCAAAGCTGGGGGTTGGGCAGCAGCTCCACCATAACCAAGCTGCTTGCCGACTGGGCAAATGTAAATCCGTTCGACATTCATTTTGCCACCTCTAATGGGTCGGGGTACGATATTGCCAGCTCCATTGCCAGTAAGCCAATACTCTACAAGTGCATTAACGAGGAGCCTGATTTTGATGAGGTGGAATTGCCAAGTATCGTTAAAACCAATTGCTATTTTGTTTATCTTGGCAAGAAGCAAAGTTCGCAAAAGTCGGTGAAGCTATTTCTACAACGTGGTCCTAAAGACTTACCCGTAGAAAGAATAAACGCGATGAACCTTGAATTCCTAAAGTCATCTACCGTTAAAGATGTCTGCCAGCTAATGAAGGAGCACGACGAAATACTATCGCCGATTCTCGACCTAAAGCGGGTTAAAGAGGTTGCATTTAGTAACTTCGAAGGCGAGGTGAAATCGTTAGGTGCTTGGGGTGGCGATTTTGTAATGGCTTGCACTGAACATGACCATGATTATGTGGTTGACTATTTTACACGAAAAGGGTTAGATTCTATATTTCGCTACAACGAATTGTTACTTTAATAAAATCAGCTATGAATTTTTATCTTAATACATTAGGTACACTTCCAATTGCTTTAGAAAAGCCATACTCTGTAAGCTGGACGGCACCGTCGAATATTGCGTTAATAAAATATTGGGGCAAGCATGGAAAACAGCTGCCCTGTAATCCCTCATTGAGCTTTAGCCTCAAGGAGTCTGCTACAACTACCCGCATATCCTTTTCCCCTCATAAAACGCTGAAGGTTTCGCTTAACTTTCAAGGTCAAGAAAACGAGAAGTTTCGTGAACGGCTGGAGAAGTTCTTCTCAAGTCTTGGAGAGATAACCCACTTCTTCAAGAATATGGAAATCAACATCGAAAGCAGCAATACCTTTCCCCATTCTACAGGAATTGCTTCGTCGGCATCGTCGTTGGCCTCCATTGCGTTAGGTGTTTCAAGCCTGATTTACCATGTTACCGAAAAGGAGATGGACGAAAGCTTCTACCGCCTTTCATCATTTTTTGCCAGGTTAGGTTCTGGTAGTGCATCTCGTTCGGTATACGGTCACTACAGCGTTTGGGGTCATACTCACGTATTGGCATCTAACGATGAGTATGCGGTTCAGTATAAAGAGGCCGATTCGATATTTGGGGAGCTCTGCGTTGCTATTCTTATCGTATCCGCTCAAGAAAAGCGAATTAGCAGCTCGGTAGGTCATAACCTGATGAATAAAAATCCGTATGCCGATATTCGTTACCTAAATGCTCAAAAGAATATCTCAAAGATTCTTGATGCAATGAAGAAGGGGGATGTCGATCTGTTTTTCTTTATAATAGAGCAGGAAGCAATGGAGCTACATGCCATGATGATGCTCTCCAATCCGCCATACCTTCTTCTTGATCCGAATACTATTCATCTGATTAACAAGATAAAAGAGTTTAGAACTCAAACAAATCTACCCGTTGGTTATACAATCGACGCTGGTCCGAATGTTCATTTCCTCTACTTCAGTAGGGATAAGGAGGCTGTTCTTCCATTTGTCGAAGAGCTGCGGCAGTTTTGCCAGAATGGCAAGATTATTCTCGATAGCTTGGGTGCTGGTCCTGTAATGAATACGGTAGTATAGCGTATGATTGAAAAGGAATACTGCTCGAAGCTGCTGCTTTTTGGCGAGTATGGGGTGATGCTAGGGTCAAAAGCACTCTGCATGCCCTTCCCAAAGTTTTCCGGACATTTTAGCTTTTTTGATGCCAATCCAACAGAGCCGCAAAGGGAATCTAATGCGGCTCTTCGTGGGTTTGTGTCGTACCTGGAGAGCGTAGATGGACTATCTCGAAAATTTGCTGTAGGCCAGCTTATATCCGATCTGGAAAATGGCCTCTACTTCTCATCGTCAATACCCATTGGTTACGGTGTAGGGAGTTCTGGCGCGCTTTGTGCTGCTTTTTATGGTCGGTATGCGGTTGCCAAGGAGGTGGAATGCGATAGCTTAAAGTCCGATTTAGCAATAGTCGAAAGCTACTTTCATGGCCAAAGCTCCGGTATCGATCCGTTAATCAGCTATACCGGTAAGGCTTTACTGGTAGATACCACCAACCATGTTACCATACTAAGCAGCTTTAGGATTTGCAGCAATAGTAAGCTGCAGCTTTTCCTTGTAGATACAGGGGTTAAGCGCAAATCGGTGAGCCTAATCAGCAGCTTTATGGAATACCTTAACGATAGGGAGAATGCTGATTTAAAGGAACAGCAGCTGCTGCTTACCAACCGATGTGTCGAAACTTTTGCTGGCGAAGATGTCGGTAAGGAGTTAGAATCGTTTCGAGATCTTTCCCTATTTCAATGTCGGCATTTTAAGCTGCTGATACCCGAATCATTTATCGACATTTGGGCTGAAGGTATTGTGTCTCAACAGTTTTTCCTTAAGCTATGTGGAGCAGGAGGGGGCGGGTTCTTATTAGGTATTACAGCCAATTACCCAGGTGTACGCCACTACTTCGAAGAGAGAGGAATACCTACTATTCCTGTTAATGAATAGCAACTGAAATTATAGCACCGCACTAGCCCATTTTATGAGGTTAAAGAAGGTAGACCGGAATATTTAGTACCGCTACTCATCCTTTTTTAAAACTGACTTAACCTTTAGGGTTAAGATGGTAAGCGAAGGAATAAGGGTCACCAAATTTGCTATAATGAGGGGCCAGTCTGAACGGAAAATGCCGTAAACAAACCATAACGAAATCCCAAAGCAAAGTATTGAATACATTGAAAGTGATATGCTTTTGACATCGTTGGTGCGAATAGCCATTATTGCCTGTGGAAAGAACGCAAAAGTGGTGCAAAATGCAGCGAGGTACCCTATGTATTCCATGGTGATTAAGTATATGGAGTGCAAAACTAGCAATAAATACCAAACGTAGGCAACCACACGACTTTGCTACCGGAATTTCTCTTTTAAAAACTACCAGCCCCATATCCTGTAGGCTCCTTGAAATGGGGGATGGCAAGCCTCAGAAGCAGGTGCGTATATCTTTCTTCGTTTTTTTTGAAGGTTGAGTAGAGTAGAAAACCCCTCAGAACGAATCAACTCGCTCTGATGCTGATTGCACTTTATGCTTAGCATTTAGAACCTACGTCGTTGTAACATGTATTGGCGTTGTAACGGGTTCGCTTTTCGGTGATGCGGAATGTTGGCTACCGCTACCCGCCTGTACCTGATTTTTGCCAGTTTGGTGTGGTGTAGCTACGGTATTTACGGAGGAGGGTTTCTTGCTAGTCTGAAGCTTGTACGTCGGTTGTTGGATAGCTGATACTCGAACGTTCTGTTTAGGAGAAGGCCTCCGCTCTGCATAACGTAAAATCGGAAAAGCGAAGTGCCTGCACCTAACTCCAGCCTTCACTTATACTTCCGTATCGTCTAAGCTTCATACGTTTATAGGAGAGCTTTGTGCGGTAGCTGCTTGCCCATTAGTCCACCTTTCGGTTTTAATACCGTTGGTACGCCGTTACCACCATCTACCAAGTTGGTGGATGGTAGAGCTTCGCAAGATCTGCTGGTAATTTCGATGATCCATTTTCCATGAGCAATGCTACAACTATTGCTATTTTTGTTTCATTACCCTTCTGTTTTGTAGCATACCTTTAGGGTGTTGTAATGCAACTTTAATGTGTTGTAACGCAGCTTTAGGGTGTTGTTACAACACCCTAATATGTTGTTATGTTACTCTAAATAGCTGGTTCGAAATGCTTCTTTTATGGAGCATTTCTTGCAAGTTTTGTAGTATTTCTTTGAAGAAATGAAAAATTCAGGTCGGGTTTTATGTAAAATATTAAGGTTTTTTCAGCGATTTAAGCTTACTATGTATTAAAGAGCTGAAGTTTTGTTCTATTTGTTAAATATTTTACTTCATAAAGCGTGTAAAGTGTAGCATAAACCCATATTTATAGAGCATTTCTTGCAAGTTATAAAACAAAACTCATAAGTTATGGAACAAAACTTATGAGAAATGCTCTGGAAAAATTAAGTTGTGGCTCAACAGCTAATCAAGTTAAATCTAAGGTAGTTTGTGTAAGTGTCAATACAGCAGTATTTTTGGCGTAAAAAGGAGGTTTTACATCCCCTATTTTGCCGTAACGTACTTTTTGCACAGCTAAAATTCATCAATGAGCAATATCGGTTGTGGAAAGGTGAATTTTAGAGGTGAAAAATGGAGGGAGAAAAGGAGGGGAGAGTAGCTGGATTCCTACTTTTTTAAATGCCCCGATAGGTATCCTACAGGCTCTAGAAGGGCACCGGCAGCAACCATTGCCGCTTATTCTTTCTTTTTAGGTGTAGGAATTTCCTGTGTTTGATGCCCCTATAAGTGGTGAACCGGCTATTTTCATGGCTTGCTAATCCCGTTTTATGGTGCTAAATTGCCCATATATACAGGGTATAGTCTTCGTGCACACTTGTCCAATACCGCTAGGAAAGCATTTAATAGCTGGTGTCAAACTAAAAATTAACGCGCAGGTACTATATTTTGTCTGTTTTTTGAACAGAGTTATGAATAATAGAGTATTTTCGCTAAAAAATTTAATGATCACAATTATGAAGTTTAAAGTTGTTATTCTTTCAACTGTTGTTGCAGCTTTCCTTCTTTCGTCTTGCGGAAAAGGAGGACACAAGTTTGCCAATCTAACAGATTCAGCTAGCTATGCTTTTGGTGTTAGCATAGGTCGTAACTTAGACGGTTACCATGCAAAAAACATTAACGAAAAACTTCTAGCTCAGGCTATCGAAGATGTGTTAAGTGGCGATACTTCGAAGGTGAAGATGAACGATCAACTTTCAATGACAGTTATTCAATCATACTTTACAAAAATTCAAAAAGAGCTTTCTTCTACCAACCTTAAGGAAGGCGAAGAGTTTCTTGCTAAGAACAAAAAGGAATCAGGTGTTGTAGCCCTTCCTAATGGTCTTCAGTTTAAGATTAACGCTCCTGGTGATCAAAACGTTAAGCCAACTGCTACCGATACCGTTGTAGTTAACTATACCGGAACGTTCCTAGATGGTAAAGAGTTTGACTCTTCGAAGAAGCAAGGTGTACCTGCTAAGTTCGTACTTGGTGGTGTGATTCCTGGATGGACTCAAGGTCTTCAGCAAATTGGTAAGGGTGGTAAAATTAAGCTTTTCATCCCTGCTAACCTTGCTTACGGCGAAAAGGGTGCTGGCAGCGTAATTCCTGCTAACGCAACCCTAATTTTCGAAGTAGAGCTTCTTGAAGTTATCAAGGGTGCTTCTGCTGCTAAGAAATAGTTAGTGCAAAACATATTAAAAGGCTGTCTTCATAACTATGTCGACAGCCTTTTTTTTGATAAAAATTTATGGGCAAATTCAGCAGATTTGGCATATTTGCCATTTCAGAAAAGCCTAATGGTCTAATTCGGTGATTTGTTAGATAAAAAGTTGATTATAATGAAGAAAATCCTAATTACAGCAGTAGCAATATGTGGCGTATGCTCGTTTGCTAACGCCGCAGCGGCATCCTCTACCCTCCAAGGCGACACCGTTCGTGTTGCAAAAGTAAAGCTAGCCAACGAGTCCGATTCGGTTAGCTATGCCATTGGGCTTACAGTTGGTCAAAGCCTTCGAAACTTTAAGGTTGGCAGCATTAACGAGCAAATTGTTGCAAAAGCAATAAAGGATATGCTTAGCGAAAATCCTCAAAACCTTCAAATTGGTGAAGGCGAGGCTATGGGCATTGTTCAGTCGTATTTTGGTAAAGCTCGCAAGGGTTCGCTAGATCAAAATTTAAAGATTGGCCAGGAATTTCTCGCTAAAAACAAGCTGCAAGCCGGTATTATCGAGCTGCCAAGCGGCTTACAGTATAAAATCGTCAATCCAGGCGACAGCAAG
>CAXYUU010000101.1:0-9636 GCA_964292015.1 uncultured Acetobacteroides sp. | reverse complement strand
AGTCGATGTTTCCATTTTAGAAGGTAGAGATTATACGGTATCCAAATTGGGATACATTAGCAACACGGCAACCATTGCCACCGACGATGATACCAGTATCGACGTAAGCCTATTTTCCAACTTAAATCCAAAGTTCGTTAAGCTAATGAATGGCACCACTCCGCTGTCCAACGTAAAGGTTACTCTTTTCGGCAATGTACAAACGACAGATGCCAACGGAATGGTTCAAATTCCCCAAACGGCAGAACCTACAATACAGCCAACAGTTGAATTTTGCCCAACCAACGTATTTAATCAGAGCATAACGCTTAACAATACGGGAAATATAACGGAAGTAAATTTCAAAAAAATAGTAGTCAGCACAAAGTTTCGAATAGGAACCGTCTCGTCTACAGAGGTGAAAATTGCAAACGTTGCATCCGTTACTATAAATGGGATAGGCACCACATCGTTCTACATACCAAGTTCTAAGCAACAGTCGTACGATGCAATTCTCGACAAAACTACCATACTTACAGGGTCGATTGCGCCAACCAGTAGCCCTACCGATACCATTAAAATTTGGTACAACGCATACACGGTATACACGGTACAAAATCCGAGACCAGTATCGGATGTCGATATTCTAACATCGGAAGGAAATAAGTATACTACGAATAGCAACGGATTCTTTACCTTGTACCTCCCCTTAAACACCGAAGGGATAAGCTTAACCGTATCTTCGAATCAGTTTCACCAAACCAGCAAATACCTGAACAACCTAACAAGTAGCTCAAAGGATGTTTTTCTGAATATAGTAAGCCGTCCCGAAATGGAGCATTTCACCATTGCACCAAATCCAACTAAGCTGCCCATCTATATTTACAGCAAGGAAGAAAAGGCGACAGCCTACATCTACACTCTTCTAGGCAAGCTGGTACATTCGCAGCAGCTAACGCTTGGCGTAAATCAGGTACTACCGCCCTCTATTCAACGGGGTTATTGCATCGTAAAAATTCAGGGAGAAACACAAGCAGAAACGAAAAAGATCATTATTTTATAATCGCGCGAAGTTACAATAGCGCATTTAGAGTTGACAAATAAACGAAACATGAGAAAGTTACTGCTCGGGCTGCTGATTCTGCTAGCCTACACCGCTTCGGCACAGGAAAAGAAATTTGCCGTTTACGGGGTTGCCTTTTACAACCTCGAAAACCTATTCGATACAAAAAGAGACTCCATCATAAACGACGAGGAGTATACTGCCGAAGGAGCTTCGGCTTGGGACGAGTACAAGTATAAGAACAAGCTTCACAATATGGCCTTCGTGCTCAACCAGCTGGGTGGAAAACTCCTTCCTCTTGGTCCTGCCCTTATTGGTGTTGCCGAAGTCGAAAATAAAGGGGTACTCACCGACCTAACATCAACCGATGAGTTTGCCCAAAAGGGATATGGCATTGTACACTACGAATCGCCCGATTACAGGGGAATTGACGTGGCCCTTCTATACAATCCAAAGCTTTTTACGGTGGAGTCGAGTAAGCGTATTCCGCTACACTTCGAAGATAACCCCACCTTTCGTACTCGCGACCAGCTGCTGGTAAGCGGAACTATCGCCGGCGAAAAGATTCACGTAATAGTAGCCCACTGGCCATCTCGCCGTGGCGGTACCCAAAGCACCTATCGCGAACGTGCAGCGGCACTTGGCAAGTCGATTATCGACTCACTATACAAGGTTGATCCAACCTCGAAGGTTATCTACATGGGCGACCTCAACGATGATCCATCTGACATTAGCACGGCAAAAGTTATTGGAGCAAAGCGCAACCAGGCAGATGTTCAGCCAAGCGGTATGTTTAACCCATTCTGGAATATTCTGGAAAGTGGAGTGGGCTCATTAGCTTACAAGGGATCGTGGAACCTCTTCGACCAAATTATGGTTTCGGGAAATTTAGTAGGAACCGACCGCTCGACCCTGAAATTCTGGAAGGCCGAAGTATTCAACAAAGACTTCCTGATTAACCAAGACGGCCAGTTTAAGGGCTACCCTAAAAGAACGTCGTCGAAAGGAATTTGGTTAAACGGGTATAGCGACCACCTGCCAACCATCGTTTACCTTCTAAAACAGCAGTAGGCTATGACCTGTTTCAGAAGAACTTTAGCAGCAGCAGCACTAATCGCATGTGCCAACCTTGCCAATGCGCAACAGGGAAACATTACGTTGCCCCAACCCAAAACCCAAGGTGGCATGCCTATTATGGATGCCCTAAAGAATAGGGAAAGTGCCCGAGACTTTAAGGCCGACGAGCTACCCTTACCGGTACTCTCCAGCTTACTTTGGGCTGCCAATGGTTACAACAGGTCGAACGGTAAGCGCACTGCTCCAAGCTCTATGAACTACCAAGAAGTAGACACCTACGTGGTGCTGAAAGGTGGCATCTACAAGTTCAACACAAAGGAGATAACCCTAGAACTAGTCTGCAAAGGCGATTTTAGGGAGTTAACAGGAAAGCAAGCTTACGTAAAAGAAGCACCGGTAAACCTTATTTATGTGGCCGACTTTACAAGGGTTCCCAAAGGCGAATCGGAAGGACAGCTCAATGCCTCGTATGCCAACTGTGGGTTTATTGCCCAAAACGTTTACCTGTTTTGTGCTTCAGAAAGCTTAGGCTGCGTAGTAAGAGCCTATTTCGATCAGAAAGTACTGTCGGATGCCATGAAGCTACTACCAACACAACAGATTATTCTTACCCAAACGGTAGGATACAAGAAGTAATATTAAAAACAACATCAAAAAGTCGAGACGTATTCGAGGCGGAGGTTATACTGTAAAACGTACATGGTTAGATCGAAGATCAGCAGAAATACGGCTTGCAGCATTACCGAAAATCCATAACCACGGAATAGGTCTCGACTTTTTTCTTTTTTCTCGCCCCAGGTTACCAGTACCAAGCCTACTGTAAAGTAAACGATATCAAGCCCCGCATAAACCAGGTAAAGTCGCTCGTTCGAATAGTCGGTTAAGCCCAAACCATTCTTTAGCAGAAAAAGATCACCAGAACGAAGTGTAACCAGAGAAATAATGGCAACCGTGAGGTTAATCAGGTTCCACCACAGCGACATTTGAAAAAAGAACTTTACCCACCCTTGGTACAATCCCCTAGCAGCAATACCAACTACAACATTTACAACCGCCCATAAACCAAGTATGCACATGCCTACCTGATTAATTAGGTTTGCCCTGATAATTACGGCAAAGCTATCTTCCATTACCTCTTGATTGTAGAAATTGCCTCGCGAACGTGACTACTTGCCGATAGAGCCGAGTTAAATATTTTTCGAATGACCCCTTCCCTATCCACAACAAAGGTTACCCGTCCAGGGAGCAATCCAAATAGGTTAGCCGGAATCTGAAGCAGCTTTCGAACGGTTGCATTTTCATCGGCAAGCAACCGGTAAGGTAGCTTAAACAACTTTTTAAAAGCCTTATGATCCTTAACCGTGTCGGAGCTAACGCCAACCACTTCAAAACCATTTTCAACAAAATCTGCATAGGCATCTCTAAATGCACATGCCTCCTTTGTACATATTGGAAGCCCATCTTTAGGATAAAAAAAGATGACCAAGTTCTTTTTCCCAATTAACGAATGCGACGAAAAACTCTTCCCGTCCTGATCGAAGAGGGTAAATTCGGGTATTTTATCTCCAACTTTCATGACTGTAATTTTTTTAGTGGGAAAATACTTCAGTAGGAACAGCAGCACCAGCTATTTGTTGAAATTAGCAGTGAATCATCCACAAAAAAAGAGGAGTCCGCAACGGACTCCTCTTTTTAACTATACTGCGCTAGCGGTTACCTATCCTCATACTCTGCTAGAATATCGCGAACCCCTTCGGGTGATACACGACCATAAACCTTATCGCCAATGGTAACAACAGGTGCTAAACCACAAGCTCCAACACAACGAAGACAGCTCAGCGAGAACTTTCCATCGGCTGTAGTTTCGCCAACAGGAATTCCAAGCGTACGCTTAAACTCTTCGAGCACCTTTTCGGCACCACGTACGTAGCAGGCTGTTCCGGTACAAATCGAAATGGGGAACTTACCTTTAGGAAGCATGTTAAAGAACGAGTAGAAAGTTACCACTCCGTACACCTTGGCAACCGGAATGTTGAGCTCTGTACCAATTACCTCCTGAACCTCAGCCGGAAGGTAACCAAACTCCTCCTGACATTTGTGAAGAACATTTATAAGCTCGCCTTCGTCGTTACGGAAGTCCTTACAAATTGACTTTATCTTATCGAGCTGGCTTTGCTTAAGCTCTAACTTTATATGTGACATGGTGGTTCCTCCCTATTCTTTAGTGATGATGATCTCGCTTTTACTCTTATCGAAGTAGTGCGTATGGAGCAAATGGTGAGCCTTATCGCTCATTGGATGACCCAAGAACTCATCGTAAAGTGCGGTAATAAACGGATTTTCGTGCGACTTACGGCAAGGCTTATTCGCATCTTCGCGGTAGATAGCCATCGTACGAGCGGTAAGAACGCTGGCATCGCCATGGTGAAGCGGTTGGCCCCCTCCACCAATACAACCTCCAGGACAAGCCATCACTTCAATAGCGTGGTACTGCTCCTCCCCGTTTCGAATTCTGTCGAGCAGCTGCCGAGCATTACCTAAACCATGAGCGATACCAATTTTTATTTCGGTTCCATTAAAATCGACTGTTGCCGAACGAATGCCCTCCGTACCTCGAAGCTGATGAAAATCTACCTTCTCCAACGTTTTTTTGGTAAACAGCTCGTAAGCGGTACGAGTTGCAGCCTCGATTACACCACCAGTTGCGCCAAAGATTACAGCAGCACCGGTTGATGCACCAAGAGGTTGGTCAAAATCTTCGTCTGGAAGTTCGTTGAAGTTGATATTTGCCTCCTTAATCAGATGGGCCAATTCGCGAGTAGACAGAGCGTAGTCTACATCAGGATTGCCATTAACGGCAAACTCCTCTCGCTGACACTCGTACTTCTTCGCTAGGCAAGGCATGATAGATACCACCACCAAGTCTTCGCGCTTAACGCCAATCTTATCGGCAAAGTATGTTTTTGCGATAGCACCAAACATCTGCTGAGGACTACGAGCAGTTGAAGGAACATCGAGCATATCGGGATAGTTCGTTTCGAAAAAGTTAACCCAACCCGGACAGCATGAGGTAAGAATAGGAAGTTTCACATTCTTATCGCCAGCCAAATGCTTTGAAATACGGTTCAACAGCTCGGTACCTTCCTCCATGATGGTAAGGTCGGCAGCAAAATCGGTATCAAAAACGTAGTCGAAACCAAGTCGACGGAGTGCGGCAGCTAGCTTACCGGTTACCAGTGTTCCTGCATCCAGACCAAACTCCTCGCCCAGTGCTGCACGAACTGCGGGAGCGGTTTGTACAATCACCGTCTTTTTAGGATTGGCCAACTCTCGAACTACCTTTGGTGTATGATCAACCTCGGTTAGCGCGCCAGTAGGACATACCGCCACACACTGTCCACAGTAAGTACATGGCGACTTTTCTAAATCCTGCTCAAATGCAGGAGCCACAACCGCCATAAAACCACGATTGATAGCACTAAGCGCACCTACCGTTTGAAAGTCGTTACACATGGTTTCGCATCTGCGGCACATGATACACTTGTCCATATCACGAATGATAGAGGGCGAGTAATCCATTTTATAGGTCGACATTTCAGCAAACTCATGTCCTGGAATATGGCGTACCCCTAAACGAACAGCCATGTTTTGAAGATCGCATCGTCCCGATTTTGGGCAGATAAGGCAATCCTTAGGATGGTCGGAAAGGATGAGCTCAAGTACAGTTTTACGGGCGTTAAGCACCCTCATGGTGTTAGTTTTTACAACCATGCCATCGAAACAGTTAGTGCTGCACGAAGGAGCCAGGTTTCGACGACCTTCTACCTCAACAACACATATACGGCATCCACCGGGCTTATTCTCGATATTAAGATGCTCCAAATTCATGTAGCACAAAACTGGGATATCGATTCCCAACTTTTTTGCAGCCTTGTAAATGGTAGTGCCTGTTTCTACCTCAACTTGGCGGCTATCTATGGTTAGCTTAATAGTATCCATCTTTAACTTCTTTACTATTTTATGCTCACAGCACTAAACTTACACTTATCGAGACACGCACCACACTTTATACACACAGCAGGGTTAATGACATGTGGCTGCTTACGATCTCCTGCTATTGCATTAACCGGGCAGTTACGAGCACAAGCAGTACATCCTACGCAGGCATCCGGATCGATAACGTACATCATTAAAGCCTTACACTGCCCTGCGGTACACTTCTTATCGTTAACGTGATCGAGATATTCGTGATAGAAGTTATCGAGAGTAGAAAGCACCGGGTTTGGCGATGTTTGCCCTAGCCCACAAAGAGAGGTATCCTTAATTACATGCGAAAGGTTACGTAGACGATCGAGATCTTCCAACGTTCCGTTACCCTTTGTTATTTTTTCCAGCAGCTCGTATAGTCGCTTGTTTCCAATACGACATGGAGCACACTTACCGCACGATTCCTCTACCGTAAACTCTAAGAAAAACTTGGCAACCGATACCATACAGTCATCCTCGTCCAACACAATCATTCCACCAGAACCCATCATCGAGCCTGCTGCAATAAGGTTATCGAAATCGATTGGCGTATCCAGATGTTTTTCGGTTAAGCACCCACCCGAAGGTCCGCCTGTTTGTACCGCTTTAAACTTTTTGCCATTCTTAATACCACCGCCAATTTCGAATATTACCTCACGAAGGGTGGTTCCCATTGGAACTTCAATAAGTCCAACATTATTAATTTTACCAGCGAGTGCAAACACCTTAGTGCCCTTCGACTTCTCGCTTCCTATTTTAGCAAACCATTCGGCACCATTTAGAAGGATAACCGGAATGTTTGCAAAGGTCTCCACATTATTTACGTTGGTTGGCTTAGCCTTATACCCCGATTCGGCAGGGAAGGGAGGCTTAACGGTAGGTTCACCACGAAGTCCCTCCATAGAGTGGATAAGCGCAGTTTCCTCGCCGCAAACAAACGCACCGGCACCGTAGCGAATTTCGATATCGAAGCTAAAGCCGGTACCCATAATATCGTTGCCCAACAAGCCATACTCACGAGCTTGCCCAAGGGCTATCTTTAAGCGATGTATTGCCAACGGATACTCGGCACGTATGTAAACAAGCCCCATCGAAGCACCTATAGAATATCCGCAAAGCGCCATGGCTTCAATTACGGAATGAGGATCACCTTCGAGAATCGAACGGTCCATAAATGCACCTGGATCGCCCTCATCGGCATTACAAACCACATACTTTTGGTCGGCTTGGTTCTTAGATGCTAGCTCCCACTTTAATCCTGTTGGGAAACCACCTCCGCCACGTCCACGAAGACCCGATTTCTTGATTTCATCAATTACATCCTGAGATTTCATTTCGGTAAGCGCCTTACCTAAGGCTAGGTAGCCATCACGGGCAATGTACTCCTCGATATTCTCCGGATTTATAAACCCGCAGTTGCGAAGCGCAATACGAATTTGCTTTTTGTAGAACTCCATATGCTTGGAGTCGGCAATATGATCCTGTGTTGTTGGATCGACATAAAGTAAGCGCAATACCTTACGTCCCTTTATAATATGCTCGTTAACAATTTCGACAACATCATCGGGTTTAACCTGCACGTAGAATGTATTGTCGGGCATAATCTTTACAATTGGCCCCTTTTCGCAGAATCCAAAGCAACCGGTCAAAATAACCTGCACATCATTCTCTAGCCCCTTTGCTGCTAGCTCGTTTTTCAGCTTGGCAACAATCGTATCGCTTTCAGAAGCTCTACATCCGGTTCCACCGCATACTAAAATATGCATCTTAAATTTAGACATTCCGAACCTCCTTTATATGCTACTTTATCGTTTGATAGTTGACGGGTATAATACCATCTACGAGTTCACCATTCTTGATGTACTTCTCGATAATCTCATCAACCTTTTTCTTATCGACATACCCAAATACTACAGGCTCTTCGGTAGGAAGCTTTACCTCGATGGTAGGCTCAGCATAGCAGTAGCCCATACATCCCGTTTGCGTGACAACCGCAGCAATACCGCGCTTATCCAACTCCTCCATCAAGTATTCCATAACAACTTTTGCTCCGGAGGCAATACCGCAAGTTGCCATTGCAACCTTTACCTGCACGTGCTTTTCTACCGTTTCGGCCTTTTCCCGTAGGTTCACCTTGGCCTCAAGGTTGGCTTTCATCTGTTTCAGATCTGCCAGCGATTTAACTTTAGTCATAGCTTACTTTAGTTTTCCTGTCGTATAGTCCAATTGGTTCCAAATATATGTGAATTTACTAACAGTAAATACCTTCAATGTTAATTAAATTCACAATCGGCATAATTGTTATTTAGATTAAGTCTAGGCAGCCTATCGGACGGTTACGTTTAATAATCAAACCGTACCGGCGGCTATACCTGAGTTTTTTCTGGCCAAACAAAACGTTACCACTACAGCATATCACTTCATATTTTTTAAATAAACCTTCATCAACCTACCCATACTACGAGTAAGCGTGCCTACTTTCGTATTTCCGCAAGATTTTCGGCAATCATTGCTTTTAAAAAGCTAGCCACTTGCAGATCTGAAATAGGGGTATCGCCCAACACCTCCTTTACCGCTAGCGTATCGAAAACATACTCGACTCCATTGTAAGAATGGGTATAAAAGAATTCGACAGCGGGATTGCCGGATGCCAGCAGGGCAATAACTCCGGCCAAGTCGCCCCACGGAGGTGTATCGATGTTATCGAGCTGAAAGGTTGCCATTATGGTGGTACCAATTCCCAACTCCGAAATAATATGAAGATCCCCCCCACTTTGAATCGCGCTTTGCTTAAAGAGGGGAATTCCCAAACCCACCTTACGCGTTGTACGCGAGGTAACATAGGGATCGGCTACATTTTTTACCATATCCTCGGGCATTCCAGAACCATCGTCCTTAATGGTAATTGAAATGAGGTTCCGTTCGGTATCCTCCTCCACCTCTACTTTAACCAGCGAGGCATTTGCTCGTGTTGAGTTTTGAACAATATCAAGAATGTGTAGCGATAAATCTTTCATGGTATTCGTACTATTCGTCCGTTTTCGTTATGTAGAGCTTGCCGAATTTCGTGGAACGACAGCTCTTGTAAAGTAAATATTGTATGGGCAGATCCGATACAATCAAGCGTATGTGAGTCGGAACTTTGAATAAAGGTGCTACTGCTAAGTGCTGGATGCTGCTCACAAAGCTGCGCCTTGGATATATGTACCGATATTTCGAGTGCATCAACTTGTAAATCGTACGGAATAAACCCCAGCTGGGAGATAACGCTAAACTTACTTTTGTTGATGTGAGCAGGGATAAACAGTCCACCCAGACTGTGCACCTTACGCTCGATATCGTCGATGGAGGCATCTAAACCGGCTATGAGCAGGTAGGGTAGCTCCTCCAGTATCTCTTCGTGCTCGTTAACCACCACCTGATAGCCAAACATCGCCGCCCCTTCCGTGCGGGCAGCGACGCTGCGCAGCTTCGGGCTAAAGCTTTGGCCG